>JBFGZI010000182.1:0-5074 GCA_041586855.1 Oceanisphaera sp.
CGGGCCCGCACATCAAGACAGCGCAATTGGCCGGATCGAACTCGGCCAGTTCCAGCAATTCGGTGACCAGCCCCAGGCGCCAGCGGTGCCGATGCCGGTTCTCCTCGCTGGCGGCCAGCAGCACCTGACACTTGCCCAGGGTTTGCCAGCGCCGGTACTGGCCCTGCCAGAGCAGGTCCGCATGGTGCTTGACCCCCTGCAGTATCACGATGCGGCCATATTGATCCCGGTTGGCAACCGCATGGTGAATGGCCGCCACCACAGGGGCGCAGCCCAGCCCGGCGGTGATGAACACCAGATCCCGCCCCTGCAGTTTCGCCAGCGGCCAGCCCTGACCGAAGGGGCCACGCAGGCCGAGCTGCTGGCCGACTTCCAGCTCCACCAGGGGGCGGGTTACCCGGCCCACGGCGCGAATGGTGTGCTGCAACAGGCCCTGATCCCAGCCCATGATGGAAATGGCCACTTCTCCGGCGCCAAACAGGTAGAGCATGTTGAACTGACCGAAATCAAAGTCGAACGGCGCCCGGGTTTCCAGCGCCAGGCTCAGGGTGTGGACCCCCGGCAACTCCATTTTCTTCGCCGCCAGGGTGGCGGTCATGGGCAGAAAATCAGCCATGCTTTCCCTCCGGCGGTGTGTCTTCCAGCAGAGCCTGGGCTTCTTCCACCAAGTCGATGGCCACCGGACACCAGGCGATACAGCGGCCACAGCCGACACAGCCGCTGCGGCCAAACTGCTGCTGCCAGGTGGCCAGCTTGTGCACCAGCCACTGCCGGTAGCGGTGTCGAATTTCGGGCCGAACCACCTTGCCGACAATGTAGCTGTGCTGCTCGCTGAAGCAGGAGTCCCACAGTTGCACCTGCTCGGCCTGCTGGTTGCGAATGTCGCCCTCGGTTTCCTGCTTGGAACAAAAACAGGTGGGGCAGACCAGGGTACAGTTGCCGCAGGCCAGGCAACGCTCGGCCACCTGCTGCCAGCGCGGGTGATCCAGCCTGTCCACCAGTTGCGCCAGCTCAGCCTCGCCCGGCATCACCCGCTGCTGTTGACGGGCTCCCGCCAACAGGGTGTTGGCCTCGGTCACTTGCTTGCCGCCGGCTTTTTTCAGGGGCAGCTGCGCCGCGATCGCTACACCCAGTTCACTACCCGTCTGCAGCAAGTAGCCATTTTCCAGCTCGTCAAGCAGCAGATCAAAACCAAAGCGCGCCTCGGGGCCGTCACCGGTCGAGACACAAAAACAGGTATGGGCGCTACGGCCGCAATTGACCGCCACAATCAGCAGTTGTTCACGCTGGGCCCGATAAAAGGGGTCGGCATGGGGCCCCTCCAGAAAGTGTTGGTCCTGAATTTTCAGCGCCGCCAGATCGCAGCTTCGCAGGCCGATAAAGGCAAGCTGCCTGGGCTCGGGCTCCACGGAACGAAAACACAGGCCATCTTCGGTGTTTTCGGCTCGCCACAGGCTTTGCCGGGGCTGAAACAACCAGGGTTTCAGCCCCTGGGGGCCGGTATTCCAGGCAAAGGCGCGCCGGCCAGCCGTGTGCTGCAAGCGGTAAGAACCGGCATCGGCCTGCTCCTGCCAGCCCCAGGGCAGCTGGTCGACACTGTTCAAGGGAGCAAACAGAATGGCATCGTCTTTGACCTGGGGGCCTATCACCTCATAACCGGCCTGCACCAGTGCCTGATGGAGGTATGGCAGATCCCTGGATTCAAGAAAGCGCTTACTGGTCATGATGAGCTCGGTTCAACAGCCAGTCACGCCAGGCGTTAAGTCCCTCGCCGGTGCTGGCCGACAGCGTCAGGATCTCGACCCGTGGATTAAGCCGGCACAGGGATGCTTTAATCTTCTCCAGATCGATATTGAGATAAGGCTGCAGATCGATTTTGTTGATGATGACCAGCTCGCAGCCGGCAAACAGATGGGGGTATTTCTCCGGTTTGTCTTCGCCGTCGGTCACCGCCATCATGGCCACCCTGTGCTGCTCGCCCAGGTCAAACAGCGCCGGACACACCAGGTTGCCCACGTTCTCGACCAGCACCAGAGAGTTCGGCTGCGGCACCAATCGCTCCAGCCCTGCCTGTATCATCCGGGCATCCAGGTGGCAGCCGGTGCCGGTGTTAATCTGCACCGCCCGGCCGCCGCAGGCCTGAATGCGGCGGGCATCGTTCTGGGTTTGCTGATCCCCCTCCAGCACCGCCATCGGCGGCCAGTCGGCACCGGTCTGAAGATGGGCATGGGCAAAGGTGGCCTCCAGCAATTGGGTTTTTCCGGCGCCCGGGGTGCCCATCAGGTTGATGCAGGTGATGCGATTGGCCGTCAGCCAGTCGCGGTTTTGCCGGGCCAGTTCATCGTTACCGGACAGCAGCGACTGCTGTAATTGCAGGCTGTCACCGTCCTGATGCAGGTGACTATGCGCTTCACTCCCCGGCTCCGACAGCCGGGCTTTCTCGCTGGAACATCCACAGTGTCCACACATCATTCGAATCCTATTTCCGTTAATAGCAGTTGCCGTCCCGAAGCCAGAGTGTAGTCATAGCTGCCACAGGAGCAGGCGTCACCCGGACC
Source organism: Oceanisphaera sp. (assembly GCA_041586855.1). Classification (GTDB taxonomy): domain Bacteria; phylum Pseudomonadota; class Gammaproteobacteria; order Enterobacterales; family Aeromonadaceae; genus Oceanimonas. The sequence continues at coordinate 2,559 of JBFGZI010000182.1, forward strand.
ACTCGGGGCAAAGTACTGGCCGCAATCGCGGCATTCCGCCTGGGCGGGCACCACATCGATGTAAAGTATCGCGTCGGCCAGCCCGGCCTCTTCCTTCACCATGTCGAAACAGAAGTGCAGCCGCTCGCTGTCGACGCAGCTCATGGTACCCACTTCGATGCGAATGGTGTCGATCGTCCTGTGACCATAGGGTTTGAGCTGGGTCAACAGGGCCCTGACTACCGACAGTTCATGCATGATCAGCAGATCCGCGGCAACTGCAGGCCATGGGGAACCTCCAGCAGCCGCTCGCCGCCGTAAGGGGTCAGCAGACTCAAGCGCCCCGGCATTGATGGACCCGTTACCTCGCCGATGATGCAGGCATCTCGGCCAAGGGGGTGATCACGCAACAGCGCCAGGGCCTGCTCGGCCTGCTCGGAGCAGATCACCATGGCGGCCAGCCCCTCGTTGGCAAGAAACAGCGGCTCCAGCCCCAGCAATTCGCACAGGGCCAGGGTCTGGGGCCGAAATGGCAGCGCGCTTTCTACCAGCCGGATCTCGACCGCCGAGGCCCCGGCAATTTCGCTCATCACCCCCCCCAGGCCACCCCGGGTGGCATCGCGCAGGCAGCGCACTCCCGGGCATTGCGCCAGCACCGGACGTAGCAATGAATGCAGGGCGGCACAATCGCTGGCCAGCTCCCCCACCAGCCCCAGATCTTCCCGGGCCAGCATAACGGCGGCGCCGTGATCGCCCACATGGCCGTTCACCAGCACCTTGTCGCCGGGCCGGGCCGAGCCGATGGCCAGATCCAGGCCCACCGGTATCACCCCCACCCCCGTGGTGTTGATAAACAACTTGTCGGCCATACCCCGCTCCACCACCTTGGTATCGCCGGTGACTATGGTCACGCCGGCTTGACGAGCCGCCTCGGCCATGGAGCCGACCAGACGCTCGAGCAACGCCAGCGGCAGCCCTTCTTCGATGATAAAGGCGGCAGTCAGATACAGAGGAATAGCGCCGCCCACGGCGAGATCGTTGAGGGTACCGCACACCGCCAGCTTGCCGATATCGCCACCGGGAAACGCCAGCGGGCTCACCACAAAGCTGTCGGTGGTCAGGGCCAACCGATCCCCCCGGGCCAGAAACTCCGCCAATGGCAGCCGGGCCTGATCTTCCTTTTGCAGCAAGGGACCGTCGCCGAAGGCGGAAAGAAAGAGCTCGTCTATCAGGGTATGCATGGCGCCGCCCCCGGCGCCATGAGCCAGGGTGATGGTGGTTTGCTCATTGGTCACTGCTCGTCTCCTTATCCTGGTGTTTCTCGGTCTGGACCTGTTCTGGCTGGTAGTGTTCGGGCCGATACTGATAATAGGCGGCGCAGGCACCTTCGCTGGACACCATGAGGGCACCCACCGGGTTTTGAGGCGTGCAGTGGCGGCGGAACAGCGGGCACTGGTGCGGTTTGATCCGGCCGGTCAGCACGGCATTACACCAGGCGGGTTCGACAGCGGCCTCGATCGGGGGGAGCGAGGCCAGACTGGTCGATGCATCCAGGTGCCGGTATCGCTCCCGCACCCGCACGCCCGAGCCCGGCACCGTGCCCAGCCCCCGCCAGTGGCTGTCTACGCCCGATTCAAACACCTGATCAATGACCTTGAGCGCGGCCGGGTTGCCCTCTGCCGCCACCACCCGGCCATAGGCGTTTTCGATGGCGCAGCGCCCCTCTGCCAGCTGCAGTATCAGTTGATACAGGGCCTGCAAAAAGTCCACCGGCTCGAAGCCGGCGATCACCAGCGGCTTGTGATACCGCTCGGCGATGGGCGCATAAACCCGGCTGCCAATCACCATGCTCACGTGCCCCGGCCCCACAAAGCCATCCAGCTTTATTTCACCGGCTTCCAGCAGGCCCGTCAGGGTGGGCATCAGCCGGATGTGGTGGCAGAGAAAACGCAGGTTGCCGATCCCGGCCCGGTCGGCGGCCAGCAACGAATGCGCGATGCCGGGCATGGTGGTATCGAAGCCGATGGCAAAAAAAACTACCTGCTTATCCGGGTTGGCCTGGGCCAACGCGAGGGTATCGAAGGGGGAGTAGAGCACCTTTACCTCGGCCCCTTCGGCCCTGGCCTGCAGCAGGCTACCCCGGCTGCCGGGCACCCGCAGCGGATCGCCGAAGCTCGCCAGGATCACGCCTTTCTGTCGGGCCAGGCTGACCGCCTGATCGACCGCTTCCACCGGCAGCACACAGACCGGGCAACCGGGGCCGTGGATAAACTCGATGGACGCAGGCAGCAACTGGTTCAGCCCGAAGCGAAAGATGGCATGGGTATGGCCGCCGCATACCTCCATGATCTGCAGGGGCCGGCCGAGGCGCGCCGCCACCGGCTCGGCCTCGCGGCTAATGGCCGCCAGCAGGGCCTTGACCCGGCCGGCGTCGCGAAAATCATGGGTCAGGCTCATGGCTCTTCCCCCTCTTCCATTTGCGTCAGCAGGGCCAGAGCACGGTCGGCCTCAGCCTTGTCGATCAGCGCCATGGCAAA
>JBFGZI010000183.1:0-5028 GCA_041586855.1 Oceanisphaera sp.
GGTGCCATCGCGGCTGCCCGCGAATCCGGTAGGCTGATCCTGGCGCTGTACAACAGTGGACAGTACCAGGCCGAGAACAAAGACGACGACAGTCCGGTCACCAGTGCCGATCTGGCCGCCCACGATTATCTCCAGCAGGCGCTGCGAGAGCTGGTCGATATTCCGGTGTTGTCTGAAGAAGGAAATGAGGTGTCTCTGGCCGAACGTAGCAGCTGGCCTCGTTACTGGCTGGTGGACCCACTGGACGGCACTCAGGAATTTATCGCCGGCAGCGGTGATTTTTCCACCATGATAGCGCTGATCGAAGACGGCAAGCCGGTACTGGGCGTGGTGTACGGGCCGGTGAACGATCTGATGTATTACGCGGTACGTGGCCACGGCGCCTTCAAGGAAGCGGACGGCGAGACCAGGCGCATCGAGGCGCGACATCATGATCCGGCCGAGCCGCTGACCCGGCTGCGCATCACCATCAGCCGCCGGCAGAACCTGGACTGGGTTCGCTCCCGGCTGACGCCCACGCTTGACTATCAGCTGGTGCCGCTGGGATCCAGCTCGCTCAAATCCTGCCTGGTTGCAGAAGGCGGCGCCGACCTGTATATGCGCATTGGCCCCACCGGCGAGTGGGATACCGGCGCTACCCAGTGTATCGTCGAAGAGGCAGGTGGCCGCTTGCTGGACCTGAACCTTGAACAGCTCAGCTACAACCGGCGCGACAGCATGGCCAATCCCAACTTCATTACCCTGGGGGATGAAGGGCTGCCCTGGTCGCAGATACTGGTGTCGCCGAAGTAAAGGCCGAAAACAATATCGCCGCCGCAGGCTGAACCTGCGGCGGCGATAAGTTGTCAGAAAGAACCGGTCCCCATCAGTGGGAGTGCTTGGTCATCTTGTCCAGAAAACCCATGGCAAAGGCCGACAGTACAAAGGTCAGGTGGATTACCACATACCAGAGCAGCTTGTTGTCCGCGATATTCTGGGCGTTCATGAATACCTTCAGCAGGTGGATGGAGGATATCGCGACTATGGAGGCCGCCACCTTCATCTTCAGGGAGCCGGAGTCCATTTTGCCCAGCCAGTTCAGCTTTTCCTTGTTTTCATTTATATCCAGCTGGGAGACGAAGTTCTCATAGCCGGAGATCATTACCATCACCAGCAGGCCACCGACCAGCGCCATATCGATCAGCGACAGTATGACCAGGATCAGATCTGCTTCGGCTATGGCGAAGGTGTGGGGCAGCAGATGAAAAACTTCCTGGAAGAACTTGATAGCCAGAGCCAGTACCGCCAGGGACAGACCGAAATAGATCGGCGCCAGCAGCCAGCGAGAGGCATACAGCAGGTTTTCGAAAATGCGTTCCATGGTGTCAGCTTGCCTTGTGTTTATTCTGCGTCGGCGGCGTAATCTTCTATCTCTATACCCAGCTCGGTCATGATGGCCCGGGCGTGCGCGGGTATCTGATCGGGTACGTCTTTGCGCAGGTCTTCATCCTGGGGCAGGGGCTGACCGGTATAGGCATGCAGAAAGGCTTCGCACAGCAATTCGCTGTTGGTGGCATGACGCAGGTTGTTGACCTGGCGACGGGTGCGTTCGTCGGTCAGTATCTTCAACACCTTGAGCGGTATGGACACGGTGATCTTTTTGACCTGTTCATTTTTCTTGCCGTGCTCGGCGTAAGGGCTGATATAGTCGCCGTTCCATTCAGTTTTCATTATTCACCCGCATCAAGGTTAAAAATCCGAGCCGGATTGTAACCCCTACATTTTTTATTGGCAATCCAACAGCAAAGACCTGTAGACGTCTGGAAGGCTTGACGGCTCATTCCGGCTGGGTTACTGTGCGCGCTTTGGAAGTTCCGTATCATCAGGCTGCCATAGTGCAAAGGAGAGGATATGCCAGATTACCAGACTCAGACTCACGCCGTTCGTACCGGCATCGATACCGATACTCAGCATGGGGCTGTGGTGCCGCCTATCTATCTCAGCAGCACCTATTCTTTTGCCGATTTCAATGAGCAGCGTCGCTTCGATTATGCCCGCTCCGGCAACCCGACCCGCCAGACGCTGATCGATGCGTTGACCAGGCTGGAAAAGGGCGCCGGCGCCGCCGTGACCGCGAGCGGCATGGGCGCCATCAATCTGATCATTACCTCTCAACTGCAGGCCGGTGACCTGTTGCTGGCCCCCCACGACTGCTACGGCGGTAGCCACCGTCTGTTCAACTCCCTGGCCCAGAAGGGTAACTTCCAGGTCGAGTACGTGGATCAGACCGATGAGGCAGCCCTGGCGGCAGCCCTGGCCAAACAGCCCAAGATGCTGTGGATTGAGACGCCTTCCAACCCGCTGTTACGGGTGGTGGACATAGCGGCACTCTGCGCGGCGGCCAAAGCCGTAGGCGCCCTGAGTGTGGTCGACAACACCTTTCTGTCACCGGCACTGCAGCAGCCACTGACCCTGGGTGCCGATCTGGTGGTGCACTCCACCACCAAGTACATCAACGGCCACTCCGATGCGCTGGGTGGCGCCGTGGTTGCCGCCCGTGAGGAGCTGGCCGAAGAGCTGCGCTGGTGGGCCAACTGCTTAGGGTTAACCGGCTCTGCCTTCGACAACTACCTGACCCTGCGTGGCCTGCGTACCCTGGGGGTGCGGATGCGCCAGCACTGCGAGAACGCCGAGGCGCTGATCACCTATCTGCAGGGCCGTCCCGAGGTGAAAGCCATCTATCACCCCAGCCTGCCCGACAGCCCTGGTCACGAGGTGGCGGCGCGCCAGCAGCTGGGCTTTGGTGCCATGCTCAGCTTCGAGCTGAATGTGGACGAAGCCGGCATGAAGGCGTTTCTGAAGCAGCTGAAGCTGTTCTGTCTGGCCGAGTCGCTGGGTGGGGTGGAAAGCCTGATTGCCCATCCGGCCACCATGACCCACGCGGCCATGCCGGAAGAAGCCCGTCTCGTTGCCGGTATCAGCAATCAGCTGTTGCGAGTGTCTGTGGGTATCGAGGATGTACGCGATCTGATCGAAGATTTCGAAAATGCATTCAAGGTGTTAGGCAAGTAATGATCCAGCAGCAGAACGACACCGATAGCCAGTGGCGTCCGGTCCATAAATTTGGTGGCAGCAGCCTGGCCGATGCCGCCTGTTTCCATAGAGTGGCCGACATCATCCACAGTCAGGGGCAAGCCGAAGCACTGATTGTGGTGTCGGCATCGGGCAAGACCACCAACCGCCTGATTGAGCTGCTCAACCTGTTTGTCAGCGGCGATAACGCCGCCGCTGCGACCCTGGAAGGGTTATACAGTTTTCAGTGCGGTCTGATCGAAAGCACCTTGAGTGAAGCCGAGGCTGCGCCTCTGCTGACGGCGCTGGATGAAGACATCAGGACCATCGCCACCGAGCTGGGAAATCATCGGCTGGACGACTATCAGCGCAGCCTGATCCAGTCGTTCGGCGAACAGTGGTCTTCCCGACTGCTGGCCTGTCTGCTCAGCAGTCGGGGACTGCCCGCCGTCAGCCTGGATGCGCGTCGTTTTCTGCGGGTATCCGGCTCGCCGGTGCAGGTGGACGAGGCGCACTCGCGCCGGCAATTGCAGGATATTCTGGCCAGCCATCCGGAGCAGATCCTGGTGGTCACCGGCTTTATCGCCGCCGACGCCGAAGGTCGTACCCGTTTACTGGGACGTAATGGCTCCGACTTCAGCGCTACCCTGCTGGCTTCACTGGCCGATAGCCCGTACACCACCATCTGGAGTGATGTGCCCGGGGTATTCAGTGCCGATCCCCGGCGGGTAAAAGAGGCTCGGCTGCTGACCCGGCTTTCGCTGCCGGAAGCCGCCGAGCTGGCCCGGCTGGGGTCGCCGGTACTGCACAGTCGCACCCTGGGGCCGGTGGCCGCCAGCCAGCAGCAACTGATGCTGCGTTGCAGTTATCATCCGGACGACGGCCATACCCGTATCGTGCGCCAGCACCAGCGGGAGTTGGGTGCCCGCATCGTCACCTCGGTAGACGACGCCGTGCTGGTGGAAATGACCATACCCGACCGCTATCAGGACACGGTGAATGCCCTGACCGAGTGGCTGACCCGACGCGAGCTGGCACCGCTGGCCTGCAAGCGTCGTCCCGAGAGCAAGCTGTGGCAGATTGCCTACACCCGGGAGCAGGCCGAACAGGCCTTCTCGCTGCTGCGGGACCATCAGCCCGCCGGCAGCTTCGAGGGCCTGCAGCAGCGGGAAGGTTTCTCGCTGGTGGCGCTGGTGGGCAAGGGCGTGACCGCTCAGGCCGAGCAGTGTCTGCACTTCTACCATACCCTGAACGAGCAGCCGCTGGAGTTTATCCAGCCGGCCAGAAACGGCCTCAGCCTGGTGGGGGTGGTGCGCAAAATCGTGCTGGAGCCGCTGTTGTTGCGTCTGCATCAGAGCCTGTTCAGCCGGCCGAAGCGTGTTGGCCTTATTCTCTTTGGCAGGGGCAATATCGGTCAGGCCTGGCTCAAGCTGTACCAGCGAGAGAAAGCGCGGCTGGAACAGACCCTGAATGTGCAGCTGACCCTGTACGGGGTGTTCGACTCCAAAGGCGCCATGCTCGCCAGCCAGGGTCTGGAAGTGGAGCAGGTGCTCAACGACTTTAAACCCGAGTCCATGGTCTGGCCCGATTGGCTGGAGAATCTGGAAGAACACGGTTTCGACCAGATGGTGGCGCTCGACTTCACCGCCTCCGACAGCCTGGTGCAGTATTACCCCGACCTGGTGGAGCAGCATATTCATCTGATTGCCGCCAACAAACAAGCGGGGGCGTCGGAGCAGGGCTTCTACCTGCGGCTGAAACAGAGCCTGGCCGAGCACAGGGTGCAGTTTCTCAGCAACGCCACCGTAGGCGCCGGGCTGCCGGTGCAGAGCAGCCTGCGGCAGTTGCTGCAGTCGGGCGAGCAGATCCGCGCCATCAGCGGCATCTTCTCCGGCACCCTGAGCTGGCTGTTCCTGCACTACGACGGCAATCTGCCTTTCTCGGAGCTGGTGTTGCAGGCCTGGCAGCAGGGGCTGA
>JBFGZI010000184.1:0-5015 GCA_041586855.1 Oceanisphaera sp.
ACCGGCCGGCTTTTTTGTCACAATTGCCTATTAACATCGATTTAAGGAATAACATATGCCACTGCTGGACAGTTTTACCGTCGACCATACCCGAATGGAAGCACCGGCGGTGCGGGTAGCCAAAACCATGGCCACGCCTCATAACGACACCATTACCGTATTTGATCTGCGTTTCTGCCTGCCGAATCAGGAAATCCTGTCCGAGAAGGGCATCCATACTCTGGAGCACCTGTTCGCCGGCTTTATGCGTAATCATCTCAATGGTGGCGGCGTCGAAATTATCGACCTGTCCCCCATGGGCTGTCGTACTGGTTTCTATATGAGTCTGGTCGGCGCACCGGACGAGCAGCGCGTGGCGGCGGCCTGGAAGGCGGCGATGGAAGATGTGCTGAAGGTGGAAAACCAGTCGCAGATCCCCGAACTGAACGAATATCAGTGCGGCACCTTCGTGATGCATTCGCTGGATGAAGCCAAGGCCATAGCGCGCAATATCATAGAGCGTGGCATCGGTGTGAACAGCAACCAGACGCTGGCGTTGCCGGAAGAGATGCTGAAATCTCTGTAATGACAGGCGGCTTCCCCTCGTGACAAAGCGCCCGGTTCAAGCAGCACTGGCTTAACCGGGCGCTTTGTCACTCGTTATTCTTATCCTTTAGATATACTTCCCTTATTACAGTGCTCAAATGGACCACTTTATGTCAGAACAACAAGATCCCTTCCTCAAGCGGGAAGCCGAAAAATACGAAAACCCCATTCCCAGCCGGGAATTCATTCTCGAGCTTATTAAAGCCAAGCAGAGCCCGGTTTCCCGGGACGACGTCTTTGCCGAACTGGCACTGGAAGGAGAAGAGCAGGCCGAAGCCCTGCGTCGCCGCCTGCGCGCCATGGAGCGGGACGGCCAGCTGGTGTTCACCCGTAACAAGTGTTACGCCCTGCCCGAGAAGCTGAATCTGATCAAGGGCCGGGTTATCGGTCACCGGGAAGGCTTCGGCTTTTTGCGCCCGGAAGATGGCGGCGACGATCTCTTCCTCTCTCAGCGTGAGATGGACGCCCTGATGCACGGCGACCATGCCCTGGTGCAGCCCTTGCGTTTCGACTCGCGCGGCCGGCGCGAGGCACGGGTGGTGCGTTTGCTGGAATCCCGTGATCTGGAAGTGGTTGGCCGCTATTTCGTGGAAAACGGCGTCAGCTACGTGGTGCCGGACGACAGCCGCATCGCCCAGGATATTCTGATCCCCCAGGGTGAGACCATGGGCGCGCGCATGGGCCAGGTGGTGGTGATTGCCATCAGCCAGCGACCCACCAAGCGCATGACAGGTGTGGGTAAAGTCATCGAGGTGCTGGGTGAAACCATGGATCCGGGCATGGAAATCGACATCGCCCTGCGTACCCACGGCATTCCCCATGTGTGGCCGGAAGAAGTGAAGCACGAGATTGCCAAGCTGACCGAACAGGTGCCGGAAGAGGCCAAGCTGGGCCGCAAGGATCTGCGTGATCTGCCACTGGTAACCATAGACGGCGAAGACGCCCGCGACTTCGATGACGCGGTTTATTGTCAGCCCAAGAGCTCCGGTGGCTGGCGCCTGTGGGTGGCCATCGCCGATGTGTCCTACTATGTGCGCCCCGGCACGGCACTGGACAACGAAGGCTATCTGCGCGGCAACTCGGTCTATTTCCCCGAGCAGGTGATCCCCATGCTGCCCGAGGTGTTGTCCAACGGCCTGTGCTCGCTCAACCCGCAGGTTGACCGCCTGTGCATGGTGGCGGAGATGACCATTTCTGCCACCGGCAAGCTGTCCGGCTTCAAGTTCTATGAAGCGGTGATGAACTCCCATGCCCGTCTGACCTACACCAAGGTGGCGGCCATGCTGGAAGGGGATGAAACCCTGCGCGAGCGTTATGCTCCGCTGGTGCCGCATCTGGAAAACCTGAATCAGCTGTATCAGGCGATGAAGGAAGCGCGCCATCAGCGTGGTGCGGTGGAATTCGAAAGCGAAGAAACCCGCTTCGTGTTCAACCCCCAGCGCAAGATCGAGCGCATCGTGCCTGTGGTGCGTAACGACGCCCACAAGATCATCGAAGAATGCATGATCATGGCCAACGTGGCCGCCGCCCGCTTTATCGAGAAGCAGGAAGCCCACGCCCTGTTCCGGGTGCATGACAAGCCCGGTGAAGAAAAGCTGACCGGTTTCCGCAGTTTCCTCGCCGAGCTGGGTCTGGAGCTGAAAGGCGGTCTGGAGCCGGAGCCGGCGGATTACGCTCTGCTGGCCGAGCAGATCAAGGATAGACCCGATGCGGAGCTGATCCAGACCATGCTGCTGCGTTCCATGAAGCAGGCGATTTATCAGGCCGACAACATGGGTCACTTCGGCCTGGCGCTGAAGTCTTATGCCCACTTCACCTCGCCCATCCGTCGTTATCCGGATCTGGTACTGCACAGGGCCATCAAGGCCCAGCTGAGCAAGCTGCAAGGCGACGGTGGCCATAAAACCGGTGGCGTGCCTTACCAGTATGATGAAGTCGCCCCCATGGGTGATCATTGCTCTACCACAGAGCGTCGTGCCGATGACGCCACCCGCGATGTGGCCGACTGGCTCAAGTGCGAATACATGCTCGATCATGTGGGTAGCGAATTTGGCGGCACCATCGCCAACGTCACCGGCTTCGGCTTCTTCGTGCGGCTGGACGAGATCCATATCGACGGTCTGGTGCATATTTCCAGCCTGCAGAACGATTATTACCAGTTTGATCCGGCGCGACAGACCCTGATCGGCGAGAACTTCCGTCGCCGTTATCGTCTGGGTGACAAGATCAAGGTCAAGGTGATGGCGGTGAATCTGGACGATCGCAAGATTGACTTCGAAACCGTGGAAGAGCCGCTGCCGGCCGGTGCCAAAAGCGGCAAGGGTGCCAAGAACCTGAAGTCACGCCAGCGTGCCAAGCCGAAGAGCGGCGCCAAGCCCGACGCCGCGGCGAAAGCAGACAAGGGAGACAAGAGCGAGAAGGGAGATAAACCCCGCTCGCGCTCCCGCAAACGCCGTTAATTAAGTTTTGGGAATAGGGATTAGGGAGTAGGGACTGGGTAATACCAGGTCCCATTCCCTATTCCCCACTCCCCACTCCCCAATCCCCAATCCCGAGAACTTTAATGAGTAATGAACTGATCTTTGGCATTCACGCCCTCGATGCCCTGCTGGAAACCCACCCGGAGCAGGTGCTGGAAGTGTGGCTGCTCAAGGGCCGCGAAGACGAGCGCCTGAACGCCTTGCAGGCCCGCCTGCTGGCCGTGGGTGTCAAGGCCCAGCCCGCCAGCCGCGCAGCCCTGGACAACAAGGCCAAGGGTGGTCAGCACCAGGGCGTGGTGGCCAAGGTTAAGGCCCAACCAATACTGAACGAGACGGATCTGGACCAGCTGCTCGCGGCAGAAGACTGCCCCTTGCTGCTGGTGCTGGACGGCGTGACCGACCCGCACAACCTGGGTGCCTGCCTGCGTACCGCCGACGCCGCCGGCGTGCATGGGGTGATAGTACCCAAAGACAAGTCTGCCAGCCTGGGCCCCGTGGTACGTAAGGTGGCCTGTGGTGCCGCCGAAGTGGTGCCGCTGTTTCAGGTGACCAATCTGTCGCGCACCCTGCGCCAGCTGCAGGATAAGGGCGTCTGGGTCGTAGGTACCGCCGGTGAGGCGGATCACAGCCTGTATCAGGCCAAACTCAGCGGCGCCCTGGCGCTGGTGATGGGTGCCGAAGGCAAGGGCATGCGCCGCCTGACCCGTGAACATTGTGACGAGCTGGTCAGCATCCCCATGGCGGGCTCGGTATCCAGCCTGAATGTGTCGGTGGCCACCGGTGTCTGCCTGTTCGAAATGGTACGTCAGCGCGGGTAACAAGCGTGAGGTGCCAGATGACGTAGGTTGGCGATGAGCGAAGCGAATCCCAACAGGGGGCGGATGAGATGAGGTGTTGAGCATGAAGGGCAGGGCGTGAATATGCAGAGTATGGTGGGCCGCATGGCAGCCGACCGCCAGATGCTGGCGATACTGTTGCTGGTGCTGGGCAACCTGCTGATCTCCTTCGGCGATGTGCTGGTCAAATTGCTGGGCCAGACCGAGGCGACCCCCTATCAATATGTGGCGCTGCGCTTTCTGATGACCTCCGCTTTGCTGTTGCCATTCTGGTGGCGACTGCCGCGAGAGAAAAAGGGCTGGGGTCAGTGGAAGATCCATCTGCTGCGTGGCCATCTGCTGCTGCTGGGCTCGGTCTGTATCTTCATCAGCCTGATTTACCTGCCGCTGGCTACCGCCAATGCGGTGTTTTATGCAGCACCCTTGATGACGCTGCCGCTGGCGGCGCTGATCAGCAAGGAACAGGTGCGGCTGGCCACCTATGGGGTCAGTTTGCTCGGCTTCGGCGGCATCCTGATTGTGCTGAACCCGGCCGAATGGCACTGGGCCGGCTGGCTGGCGTTGCTGACCGCCTTTTCCATGGCGACCTGCAACGTGCTGGTGCGCCGGCTGCCTCAGGGGCGCTCTGTGCTGGCGACGCTGTTTCTGACCCAGGCGCTGGCCATACCGGTGAGTTTTGCCCTGGCTTTGCCCGGCTGGCAGCCGGTGACGGGGGAGGTGTGGCTGTTGCTGATTGGAGCCAGCCTGGTCGGCATCATCTATCAGGGTATCTGCATTCTGGCCTATACCATGGCCGATGCCAGCAAGATTGCCGCCAGCGAATATTCGGGGCTTATCTTCGTCACCCTGATGGGCATGGTGCTGTTTGCGGAGTTTCCGGATCTCAATGTCTACCTCGGTGCCGCCGTGGTGATCATCGCCATCGGCCTGCAACGGCGGTTACGGTAAAAGCGGGGATTAGGGAATGGGGATTAGGGATTGGTAAAACCTCCCCATTCCCCATTCCCCATTCCCCAGTCACGCATTTAATTCCTTGCCGCCTTATTGGTTATCCCTTATACTGCGCCACCTTAAAATCAGTCGTTTTTAGCTACAAGTTCCTTGCCTCCGATGG
>JBFGZI010000185.1:0-5015 GCA_041586855.1 Oceanisphaera sp.
GCCGATCCGCTCCCGCATGGAGATAGGGGGCGCCCGGGTGCTGGTCAGCAGTGCCCGTTTATACCACAAGAAAGTGGCGCCCTGGCGTAGCGAATTGCCCCATCTCAGGCAGGTGCTGCTCTACGACTGCCACGGTGATTGCCCCGCCGATTGCCTGGATCTGGACCTCGCCCTGAGTGAGGCCAGCGAGATATTCACGAACTGCCCGACCCAAGCCGAAGACCCCGCCCTGCTGCACTTTACCAGCGGTACCACAGGCCCGCCCAAGGGCGCCCTGCATGTACACGAAGCGGTGATCCATCATGGCTATTCTGCCTGGTGTGCACTGGATCTGCATCCCGGCGACGTCTACTGGTGTACCGCCGACCCGGGCTGGGTCACCGGTACCAGTTACGGGGTGATTGCCCCGCTGTGCAACCGGGTCACCCTGGTGGTGGACGAGGCAGAGTTTGACCCCGAGCGCTGGTACCGCATTCTGGCCGAAGAGCGGGTCAACGTCTGGTATACGGCACCGACGGCGATTCGCATGCTGATGAAAGTCGGTGATGAGCTGCTGGCCCGATTTGATCTCGGCGCCTTGCGCTTTATGGCCAGCGTTGGCGAGCCCCTCAACCCCAAAGCCGTGGTATGGGGGCAGCGGGTGTTCGGCATGCCCTTTCATGACAACTGGTGGCAGACCGAGACCGGCGGCATCATGCTGGCCAACTTTGCCGCCGAGCCGGTCAAGCCCGGCTCCATGGGCCAGCCCCTGCCGGGCATCACGGCGGGCATAGTGCAGCTTGATGACCAGGGACGGCTGACCGAGCTGAACACACCGGGTCAGGTGGGCGAGTTGGCCCTCAGGCCGGGCTGGCCTTCCATGTTTCGCGGGTATCTGCATGAAGAGGCGCGTTACCAGAACTGTTTCAGGGGAAACTGGTATCTGAGCGGCGATCTAGCCTACCGGGATCAAGATGGCTACTACTGGTTTGTGGGACGTAGCAAGGAGCTGATCAAGTCTGCCGGTCACCTTATCGGTCCCTTTGAGGTAGAAAGCGTGCTGCTGGAGCACCCGGCGGTGGCGGAAGCCGGTGTGATTGGCATTCCGGATGAGGTGGCCGGTGAAGTGGTCAAGGCGTTTGTGGCCCTTAAACCCGGTTATGAACCCGATGACGAATTGCTCAAGAGCCTGATGGCCCACGCCAGAAAGCGCCTGGGACCGGCGGTGGCTCCGAGGGAAATCACCATCAAGGATAACCTGCCCAAGACCCGCAGCGGCAAGATCATGCGCCGCCTGCTCAAGGCCCGGGAGCTGGGGCTGCCGCCGGGCGATATCTCCACTCTGGAAAGCGACGAGGGCGAGCGTCATGAAAAGTAAACAAGAGCCAGCCGGCGCCGAGCAGGAGACCAGTCACCTGCTGTTGCTGCTGAAGGAAATGCTGCGCATCCGCCGCTTCGAGGAACGCTGTGCCGAGCTCTATATGGAAGAGAAAATTCGCGGCTTTCTGCATCTTTATATCGGCGAAGAAGCGGTGGCGGTGGGAGTGATGCAGGCGCTGACGGAGGAAGATGCGGTTATTGCCACCTATCGGGAGCATGGTCATGCACTGGCTCGAGGCCTGGACATGAAGGCGGTGATGGCCGAGATGTATGGCAAGGTGACCGGCAGTAGCCGGGGGCGGGGCGGCTCCATGCATATCTTCGACCAGGCCAAACGCTTTTACGGCGGCAATGCCATTGTTGCCGGCGCTTTGCCGATGGCGGTGGGGCTGGCGCTGGCGGATCAGTTGCAGGGGAAAAGCCGGGTCACCTGCTGTTTCTTCGGTGAAGGGGCGGTGGCGGAAGGAGAGTTTCATGAAAGCCTCAACCTGGCCCAGCTGTGGCAGTTGCCGGTGCTGTTCGTATGTGAAAACAACCGCTACGCCATGGGCACGGCGCTGGCCATTTCCGAGTCGGAACAGCGTATCTTCAAAAAGGCCGAAAGCTATGGTCTGGCCGCCAGGGTTGTGGACGGCATGCAGGTGACAGAGGTGGAAGCGGCAGCCCGGGCAGATTGCGAGGCCATCCGGGCGGGAGGCGGCCCCCGCTTTCTGGAATGCCTGACCTACCGTTTTCGTGGCCATTCCATGTTCGATACCCAGCTGTATCGTACCCCGGACGAGGTCGAACAGTGGCAGGGCAAGGGGCCCATAGTGCAGCTCAGGCACCGTCTGGAGCAGAGTGGCAGTCTGGACGAGGCCCGCTGGCAGCAGCTGGAGCAGGCGGTCAGGCTGGAGATCAATACCGCCGTTGCCTTCGCCGAGCAGTCCGAATTCGAGCCCGAGTCGGAGCTGTGCCGCAGCGTTTACCGGGAGCCACAAGCATGAGCGAGCCGAACATCAGTTATCGGGAAGCAGTGCGCGAAGCCATTCGGGAGGCCATCCGTGAGGATCAGCGGGTATTCGTGATGGGCGAGGACGTGGGCCATTACGGCGGCTGTTATGCGGTGACCAAGGGCCTGCTGCAGGAGTTCGGCGAGCAACGGGTGCGTGACACCCCCTTGTCCGAGTCCGGTTTTGTCGGCGCCGGCATCGGCGCTGCCCTGGGTGGCATGCGGCCCATCGTGGAGGTGATGACGGTCAACTTCAGCCTGCTGGCGCTGGATCAGATCGTCAACAACGCCGCTACCCTGCGCCATATGTCCGGGGGACAGCTGGGGGTGCCGCTGGTGATCCGCATGGCCTGCGGTGCCGGCCGGCAGCTGGCGGCGCAGCACTCTCACAGCCTGGAAAACTGGTATGCCCATGTGCCGGGCCTCAAGGTGCTGGCCCCGGCCACCCTGGCCGATGCCCGTTACATGCTGGCCATGGCGCTGGCGGATCCCGATCCCGTGTTGCTGTTCGAGCATGTGCTGCTCTACAACAATACAGGACCGGTACCGACAAAGGAGCAGTGCCCCGACATGCATCAGGCCGCGGTGCGTAGAGAAGGGGCCGATCTCAGCCTGATCAGCTACGGCGGCTCCCTGCCCAAGGCCCTTGAGGCCGCCGAGTTGTTGCAGAGCCAGGGCATCGGCGCCGAGGTGGTGGACCTGCGTTGCCTGCGGCCCCTGGATACCGAGACCTTGTTCGCTTCGGTCAACAAGACCCGGCGCCTGCTGGTGGTGGACGAGGGCTGGCGTACCGGCAGTCTGGCCGGTGAAATTTGCGCCCTGGTGGCGGAACATTGCTTCTGGTCGCTGGATGCCCCGCCGCAACGGCTGTGCAGCGCCGAGGTGCCGATTCCCTATCCCCGGCATCTGGAGCTGGCGGCCACGCCTCAGGTCGAGGGGATAGTGGCTGCGGCCATAAAGGTGGTGGGAAAATGATAAAAACAGTCAAGATGCCGTCGTTCGGCTCCGATATGGCCAAGGGCATGGTGGCCGAGTGGCGGGTCAAGCCCGGCGATAGGGTGCACAGGGGTGACGTGATCGCCACTATCGAGACCATGAAGGGCCTGATCGACCTGGAAGTATTCGACGAGGGGGTCGTCGAGGCATTGCTGGCACCGGTGGGTCAGCAGCGCCAGGTAGGCGAGCCCATCGCCCGTTTGCGACTGGCCGGTGAAGCCGAAACGGCCGAGGTGGCGGAACAAAGCCTGGAGGAGCAAAGCCCCGAACAAGCCGTTGAGCCCGACGCCACCAAGGCAACGCCTGCCCCTGTTCAGCCGAAGCCGGCCGCCGATGCCATGGTGCGGATCTCGCCGGCGGCCCGACAACGGGCCGGGCAACTGGGGCTCGACTGGCGCACCCTTGGGCCCGGCAGCGGCCCGGAAGGCGTCCTGGTGCTGGCGGATATCGAGTCCCTGGCGCCGGTAGTGGACGATCCGGGGCTGCGGATGCGCCAGGCCATCGCCGAGGTGGTGACGCGTTCCAAGCGGGAGATCCCCCATTATTACCTGGAGCGGGATATTCCCCTGGCGCGGGCTCAGGACTGGTGCTCGGCCTTCAATCAGGGCAAGCCTGCCGAACAGCTGGTGCTGATCAATGCCCTTGTCTACTGCGCCCTGGCCAGAGCCCTGGCTGAATTCCCCCAGTTCAACGGCTTTTACCGGGAAGGCGGCTATCAAAATGAGCCCCGGGTGCACCTGGGCAACGTTATCAGTCTGCGTCAGGGCGGCATGGTGGTGGCGGCCATTCATGACGCCCATCTGTTGGGGGCGGCAGCCATGATGGCCAGCTTGCGGGATCAGGTGACTCGGGCCCGGGAAGGCGGGCTGCGCAGCTCGGAAATCCAGGAGGCGACGGTGACGGTATCGAATCTTGGCGAGCGGGGATCGGATCGCATTCAGGGGGTGATATTTCCGCCGCAGGTTGCCCTGCTGGGCATAGGGCGGGTGCGCAGCGCCCCCTGGGTGCAGGAGCAGCAGGTCGTGCCCATGACCCTGGCCAGTTTTAGTCTGGCTGCCGATCACAGGGTGAGTGACGGCCATGATGGCGCCCGCCTGCTCAACCGGATAGACAAGCTGTTACAACAGCCGGAGACTCTGGAATGAAAGACAAGCAAGCGCTGACCAAGCTGATCTGTCGCCAGATCCGGGAGATAGCACCGGATGCCGACACCGAGCAGCTTAATCCGGACGAAGACATGCGAGACGAGCTGGATCTGGACTCGATGGACTTTCTACGCTTGATCGAGGCACTGAGCCGGGAGCTGGGCGTGCATATCCCCGAGGCCGATTTTGCCAGCATCACCCATCTGTCGAAGATGGTGGACTACCTGAGCCATCGGCTGTCGGCCAACGCTTGAGTAGATGAGCCGGCCTTTCTCCAGTTCTAACGGCGGTGCCATTGGCCATCAGGTTTGGTCGTACCTCCACGCCCGTATCTGCTCACAGACCCAATCCGGGGCATCCAGGGGCAGATCGTGGCCCGCATCGGGATGGCGGTGCAGGGGGAGCTGCCAGTGCTCGGCAATGGCCTGGCTGCAGCGGGGGTCGACCAGCTTGTCGCCCAGACTGTTCAGCACCAGCATGGGCACCCGGGGCCGGGCAGGGGGCGGACGATAGTGGAGGGCGGC
>JBFGZI010000186.1:0-5006 GCA_041586855.1 Oceanisphaera sp.
CCTTGGCATGTCACGGTCGGGGGAGGCTGGCTCTGCTACCTCTTCTGGAACACCGAGTTGTCTGCAGACTGCACCAACAGGCGACGCCGAAGTATCAAGGAGGACAAAGGGATCTGCTCCACCGACCATCACATGACAGGGATGTCATGTGCTGAGCGTCACATGGATGTGCTTGAAGCGGGTCGGTGGAGCGGGCCCTTTGTTCGGGATGAAGACCGATCGGTTGTTTAATGTGGTAGGTATCAATCGCTTGATGCGAGCATTGCTAATGATGAAGCTTTTCTGAATGTCTTATCTAGACAAGTTGGTGCCCACAGCTAGGTGCCGTTTTTAATATCTTTAATAACAGTTACTTACCTACCACGCCACCGCTACAACAGTCCCCTCCTGACACCACTCTGACTTAATTCCTCAATAAAACCGTCATCTTCCGCCGGCAGCATGGCCCACGAATCCAATGTGAGGCTGCTGACAATGAACAAGATCATCGAGATCAAGAGTCTGAGCAAGACCTTTGACAACAAGAAGGCGCTGAAGAACATCAGCCTGGAACTTTCTCATCCGGGGATCACGGCGCTACTGGGGCCGTCCGGCTCGGGCAAGTCCACCCTGCTGCGTCATTTGAGTGGGCTGGTGTTTTCCGATCATCAGCCTGCTACCGAGATCCGGATCATGGGTCAACTGGTGCAATCCTGCGGCAAGGCGGCACCCCAGGTACGTCGTTGCCGTGCTCAGGCCGGTTATATCTTCCAACAATTCAATCTGGTTAATCGACTGAGCGTGCTGACCAATGTGCTGATCGGTGCCCTGGGCAGCACCGCCAGGTGGCGTACCCTGACCGGCCGCTTTACCCGGGAACAGCGTCAACAGGCAATGGCCGCGCTGGAACGGGTGGGCATGGCGGCCTTTGCCGACCAACGCGTCTCTACCTTGTCTGGTGGCCAGCAGCAGCGGGTGGCCATCGCCCGTTCGCTGATGCAGAAGGCGAGCATCATCTTTGCCGACGAGCCCATCGCCTCGCTGGATCCCGAGTCGGCGCGCACCGTGATGGAGCTGCTCAAGGACATCAACGAGCGGGAAGGCCTCCCCGTGATCGTTACCCTTCATCAGGTGGATTATGCGCTCAAGTACTGCCAGCAACTGGTCGCCCTGCGGGAAGGCGAAATTTTCTATCAGGGGGCGTCTGCGGCCATTACCGAGCAGGCCCTGACGGCTCTCTATACCCAATCCTCCCCAACCTTCAAGACACCGACGGTTTCAGGGCCTGCAATCCCTCCTTTGCTGGCCAACGCTTCCTGTGCAATTCAAGGACAACTGTCATGATGCATGCATTGAAAAAAATCGTGAGTGGCGCGACCTTGTTGGCCGCCGTGGTGGCGACGCCGGCCCTGGCGGACGAGACGCCGCTGTCGACCATCAACTTCGGCATTATCTCCACCGAGTCCCAGCAGAACCTCAAGCAGCACTGGGAACCCTTCCTGGCCGATATGGAAAAACAGCTGGGTGTGGAGGTGGAAGCCTTCTTCGCCCCGGATTACGCCGGCATCATTCAGGGTATGCGCTTCGACAAGGTCGATATTGCCTGGTTGGGCAACAAGTCGGCAATGGAAGCCGTCGATCGGGCCGGGGGAGAAATCTTTGCCCAGACGGTGCGGGCCGATGGTCAGCCCGGTTACTGGAGCCTGCTGATCGCCCACAAGGACAGCCCGCTCAACACGGTTGACGATGTGCTGGCACGGCGCCAGGAGCTGGTGTTCGGCAATGGCGATCCCAATTCGACCTCCGGCTTTCTGGTGCCTTCTTATTACGTGTTTGCCCAGAATCAGATCTCTCCCCGGGAATTCAGACGCACTCTCAATTCCAGTCACGAGATCAATGTGTTCGCGGTGCTCAACAAACAGGTGGACGTGGCGACCAACAATACCGAAAGCCTGGAGCGCTTCGCTCAGCACAGCCCGGAAAAGGTAAAAAACATCAAGGTGCTGTGGAAATCGCCACTGATCCCCGCCGATCCCATCGTCTGGCGCAAGAATCTGCCGGAAGCCACCAAGCAGGCGGTGTACGACTTCTTCATGAACTATGGCCAATCCGGCGACCCGCAGCAGCAGGAAATACTGACAGCGCTGCAGTGGGCTGCGTTCAGCCCGTCCAGTGACCTGCAGTTACTGCCTATTCGTCAGCTGCAACTGTTCAAGGATTTGAAGCAGCTGGAAAGTAACCAGGCCGGCGGCGATGACATCGCCCAGGTGAAAATGCAGCTGGCGGCCCTGAATCGTCAGATGTCCGCCCTGGCGGCCATGACCAACTAAGTACCGGTGAGAAGCCGGCTTGGCCGGCCTCTTGCGGTCATCGGAGATTGTGACAATGAATACTGACGTCGTTATTCAGCCAGGTCCGGGCTTGCGCCTGTGGCAGTTGGCCAAGTGGGGGCTGCTTGCCCTGGTGCTGGCCTGGGCCTGGCAGGGAGCGGAGATGAATCCGGCCGTACTGGTGCGGGATGCCGGCAATATGGCCGAGTTGGCCGCCGGTTTTTTTCCGCCGGACTTTACCCACTGGCAGCTGTACCTGAAAGAGACGCTGGTCACCCTGCAGGTGGCTCTGTGGGGCACCCTGCTGGCGATAGTGCTGTCGATTCCTTTCGGCTTGCTGTGCGCCGAAAATCTGTTTCCCCAGTGGGTGTGCCAGCCGATGCGCCGGCTGATGGACGCGGCCCGGGCCATCAATGAAATGGTGTTCGCCATGCTGTTTGTGGTGGCAGTCGGTCTGGGGCCCTTCGCCGGGGTGCTGGCGCTGTTCGTGCATACCACGGGCGTGCTGGCGAAGCTGTTCTCCGAGGCGGTGGAAGCGATAGAGCCGGGCCCCATAGAGGGCGTGCGGGCCACCGGAGCCAGCAAGCTGGAAGAGATCCTGTACGGCGTACTGCCCCAGGTGATGCCGCTGTGGATTTCCTATTCGCTCTATCGCTTCGAGTCCAATGTGCGCTCTGCCACCGTGGTCGGCATGGTGGGGGCCGGCGGGGTTGGGGTCTTGCTGTGGGAAGCGATTCGCAGTTTCCGGTTCGAACAGACGGCCGCCATCATGCTGGTGGTGATAGTCACTGTCAGTCTGCTCGACTTTGCGTCGCAGTTTATTCGCAAGAAATACATCTGATTGTTTTAACCGGACTTGTCTAGACAAGATCGTATGGATTAACGATGCCGGTAAGTAAATCAGGAATAACGGTTAGAGGAATTGAAATGCGGATATATCTGAAGATCAGCCGGCAGCTGGAATCGGATATCAGGCAGTATTTCAGGCCGGGCGAATATCTGCCGCCAGAAATGCAATTGGCCGACCGTTTCCGGGTCAACTGGCATACGGTGCGGCGCGCCATCGACGAACTGGTGGCCAATGGTCTGATACAGCGGCATCAGGGCAAGGGCAACATGGTGCTGCGGCAGCCACATCTGTACCGGCTGCATGACGGGGCCCACTTTACCGGCAACCTGCTGGAGCAGGGATCGCTGCCCAGTAGCCAGGTGATCAAGTCCCGGCTGATACCGGTAAACAGCAAGCTGGCAAGGGAATTACAGCTGGGGCAGGAGCAAAAAATTATTCATATACAGACGTTGAGGAAAACGGAAGGTATTCCTCGCTGTGTGATTAATCATTATTTGAGTAACCCGGACTGGTGGTCGGTGTTAAGGCATTTTCGGCAGGGTTCCTTGCACGAGTTTTTAAGGAAAACACTCGATCTGGAGTTGAAGAGACAATCAACCAGGCTGAGTGCCAGGGCGCCCTCGAATGAAGAGTGCCGTTTATTGCAGATAAACAAGTCGGTTCCGGTGATGCGAATTAAAACCAGGAATCAGCTCAAGGGGTCGGATCAGATTGCGGAGTTTTCCGTGAGCTCATCCCGTTCCGATTTAATTGAATATGTCGTGGAGCACTGAATGAATATACCACAACGAAAACAATGGATGTCGGTACTGGCCCGGGCCTCCTGGCCCGAGCTGGAAGCCCATTGGCTGGCGCAGGCGCTGACACCGGATTACCAGTTGATCCGGGCACCGGAAATCGGCCTGACTCAGGTCCGGGCGCGGATGGGGGCTACCGGCAGAACCTTCAACCTGGGTGATGTCACCGTTACCCGGGCCGTGGTCAAGCTGGCGAGTGGCGAGTTGGGTTACAGCTACATTCGCGGCCGCAACAAGCCCCATGCCGAGCTGGCGGCGGTGATCGATGCGCTGATGCAGAGCCGGGCTGCTCATGAGCAACTGAGCCAGGGGCTGATCGTGCCTCTGGCTGCACTCAAGGCGGAACAGGAAGAGTGCTACCGCCGGGAAGTCGCGGCCAGCAAGGTGGACTTTTTTACCATGGTACGAGGGGAAGACGAATGACCATGATCACCACGGCATTTGCGGATGTCACTCACGACAGTCAGGCCTGTTTCCGTCGCCTGCTGACCGCCATGTCCGAGCCGGGCACCCGGGTCGAGCTGGATAGGGCCGGCCACTTCGGCACCATGAGCGCCGCTTGTGTGCAGACCCTGCTGACACTGGCGGACAGTAGCACCCGGCTCTGGCTGTCGCCCACCCTGAACCAGGATCAGGCGGTGCTCGACAATATTCGTTTCCATGTGGCGGCGCCCCTGGTCGATCGGGCAGCGGACGCCGACTTTGCGGTGCTGGCGCGGGCCGATCTGAATGACTGTGCCCCGGTATTGCAGGCCCTGCCGATGGGCTGTGAAGAATACCCGGATCGGGGGGCAACCCTGGTGATTGAAACCGACTCCCTGGCGGCGGGGCCGGAGCTGGTGCTGTCGGGACCGGGCATTCCCGAGCGGCGACTTGTCCGGCTGGGCAGCCTGCCGCAGGCGCTGGTTAGCTTCCTGAGCGAGCGGGATCTGTCCTCGCCGCTGGGCATCGATTTGATATTTGTCTGTGACCGCGAGCTGGTTGCGATTCCGCGTTCTACCCGGGTGGAGGTGTAAGCATGTATGTAGCAGTCAAAGGTGGTGAAAAGGC
>JBFGZI010000187.1:0-5000 GCA_041586855.1 Oceanisphaera sp.
AGAGAAAAACGCGTTTAGCCGAACCCGCAGGGCAGCGCTTGTGGGGTCTTGCTACGGCGTTATCGCTTATTTATGTAGAGTGACTACATGGCATAAGCGCTGCCTTGTATCAAGACCCCACAAACTGCTGCAAAAATCATCTCGAAAGGTCAACAGACCCTAGTGTTCTAAAGCATAGTCGAGCATTATCAGGCCGCTGCGCCGCGCGCAGCCAGCCGGAGTCGCCCCTTATTCGGTGTCTTTGTTGCCCTCAGGCTTCTTGCCAGCGGCTTTTTTAGCCGCCGCCGGTTTCCTGGTGGCGTCTGGCTTGGCGCCGGCCCATTTGGGCTTGCCCTTGGCCTTGGTATCTCGCAGACGCACCTTCTCTTTCTTCTTGGGCTGAAGGGCCTTCTTGCCTTTGCTGTCGCCATCTTTCTTCTTGCGTGACGCCACCTTGGCTTCTTTATGTTTGGGGCGCAGTTCGTCGATGACCCGGCGCTTGAGCACTTCTTCGGTATATTTTTCTACCCGAACCAGCAGGGGCATGTCGTGGGCTTCCACCAGGCTGATGGCGGTGCCCTTCTGGCCGGCCCGACCGGTACGACCGATGCGATGTACGTAGACATCGGCGGTGCGCGGCATATCATAGTTGATCACGTGACTCACCTCGGGCAGGTCGATACCGCGGGATGCCACATCGGTGGCCACCAGAATATTGACTCTACCGATACGAAAGCGACCGAGTGCCTCGATACGTTTTTCCTGCTCCATTTCCCCGCGTAACCAGGCATTGTGCAGCCCTTCCTGCTGCAGGCGGCTGGCCAGTTCCATCAGGCGATCCCGGGTTTTGACGAAGATGATACTGCGGGTAACGTCGGGCTGGCGCAGCAGATGGGTCAACAGGGCAAACTTGTGCTCAGGGTTGTCCGCCAGGTGCACCCACTGGTTGATTTTCTTGCGTTCGCTGCGAGGCGGCGCGGCGGTAATTTCTACCGGATCTTTCAGCAGATCGGCGGCAAATTTCATCAGGCCGCGACCTTCCAGGGTGGCGGAGAACAGCATTGTCTGTCGGCGCCAGCGGGCTTCGGCGGCGATGCGGTCCACATCCTTGATAAAGCCCATGTCCAGCATGCGGTCTGCTTCATCCAGCACCAGCATTTCGATATCGCGGCTGTCGAAAGACTCTTCATCTATGTATTGCAGCAGGCGGCCCGGGGTGGCGACCACTATGTCGGTGGTCTTGGTCAGGGCGGGCAGGTGCTGGCTTTCATGCACACCGCCGGTGATCACTTCCACCCGCAGGGGGGTGTCTTTCAATATCTTTTTGGCATCGTCGGCGATCTGTATGGCCAGCTCGCGGGTTGGCGTCAGTATCAGGATACGGGCCGGGCCCGCCTGGCGACGAGGAAAGTCCAGCAGATGCTGACAAATCGGCAGCAGAAACGCCGCCGTCTTGCCGGTGCCGGTGGGGGCGGATGCCATTATGTCCCGTCCGCTCATGGCTTCGGGGATGACCTGGCTCTGAATGGTGGTCGGTTTGGCGTAGCCCATGCCAGCCAGGGCGCGGACCAGGATGGGATCCAGTTCCAGTTGCTCGAAGGTCATACTGCTCATGATCGGTCTCGTCAGCCTATAAAAGGCGGGTATTATAGGGGAAATCGGACAAAAAAACCTGACAGGATCAGCATGAGCAGCCGCGGTTTTACTTTCAAGCAGTTTCACATCAATCACGACCGTTGTGCCATGAAGGTGGGCACAGACGGTATTTTGCTTGGTGCCTGGGCGCCGATAGGCTCTGCCCGCCGTATTCTGGATGTCGGCACCGGCTCGGGCCTGGTGGCGCTGATGCTGGCCCAGCGCAGCGATTCCGACGTAAAAATAGTCGGATTGGAGCTGGACGAAGCCGCGGCTGAGCAGGCCGCAGAAAACGTGGCGGCATCGCCCTGGCCGGAGAAGGTCAGCATAGCGCGAGGCGCCCTGCAGCAGTATTCGGCGCCGGTGTTTGATTTGATCGTGTCCAACCCGCCTTACTTCGAGCATGGTCAGGACTTTGACTGCCCCGCCCGGGCCGATGCGCGTCATACCGGTAGCCTGACACTGGCCGAGTTGTTCAGTCACGGCAAACGCTTGTTAACCGATGGAGGGAGTGTGGTCCTGGTGTTGCCGGTACAGGCGCTGTCGGAGGCAATATCGCAGGCCTCCTCAAATGGCTTCCATTTGGTGGAAAGACAAGACGTTATCACTAAGAAAGGCAAGCAGGCGGCTCGTTTTTTATTGCGCTTCTGTAGAGTTAAATGCTGTTATATGGCTGGAAATATCATCATTAATACTAAAAATAACAGTTATGGCGATACATATGTAGGCATGGTGGCCCCATTCTACTTGAAGATGTAAATTTTGCCTTGAATCTGTTTTTCACATCATTATGCTACTGGCATGCTCGGCGGCCGTCAGATTTCAGTATTTTACCGCAAATTTCTGGTGGCAGGCCGTATCGTTAATGTCGTTAGTTTCCAAACGAAACTTTCATTATGCGGGCAGCCGCAATGAGGTTTGCAGTGAACAGATCCTTATCCACTTTTGATGTGATGGGCCTGGGGTTTATGACCTTCGCCTTCTTCCTGGGCGCCGGAAACATCATCTTTCCGCCCCTGGCCGGTTTTCTGGCCGGTGAGAACCTGAACAGTGCCATGTTCGGTTTTTTGATCACCGCCGTCGGTCTGCCGCTGGTGACCCTGGTTGCCGCCGCCCTCGCCGGTGGTGGCCTGCCGACCATGGGCCGTTATCTGCCGGCCGCGGTCGTCACCGTGATGGCGACCGCCATCTTTATCATCATAGGTCCGGCCTTCGCCGCGCCCCGCACCGCCCTGGTGGCTTACGAGATGGGCCTGAAGCCGTTTCTGAATGATCCCGGACAGACCACCCTGACCCTCTACACTATCGGTTTCTTCGGCCTGGTGCTGCTGCTGTCACTTAATCAGGGGCGGTTGCTGGATGCGGTGGGCAAGGTGCTGACTCCCATCCTGCTGCTGCTGCTGGTGGCGCTGGCGGTGGCGGTGTTCGTCAATCCTCAGGGCACTCAGCCACAAGTGTCCGAGGCCTACCTGACTCAGCCCTTCGTGAAAGGCTTTATTGAAGGCTACAACACCATGGACACCTTCGCCGCCCTGATGTTCGGCATGCTGATCCTGGATGTATTGCGCCAGAAAGGCGTGACCGACACCCGCGCCCAGTCCCGCTATCTGATGATAGCGGCGCTGATTGCCGCCGCCGGTCTGGGCTTCGTTTACGTATCCCTGTTTATTCTGGGTGGCACCAGCCTGGGCGTGGTGGAGTCGGCCAGCAACGGCGGCGAGATCATCAGCGCCTATGTGTTGTCTCTGTTCGGTACTCCGGGCCTGTGGGCGCTGGCCGCCATCGTCTCACTGGCCTGCCTGACCACGGCCGTGGGTCTGGTGTCGTCCTGTGCCGATTACTTCCATCGCCTGACGGGCAAGGGCAGCTATCGTGGCTGGGTTGCCATCAACGCCCTGGCCTGCATGCTGGTCGCCAACGTCGGCCTCAGCACCCTGATTTCGGTGTCCATACCGGTACTGGTGGCCTGTTATCCGGTGGCGGTGGCCCTGGTGCTGGCGACCTATCTGCGTCCGCTGATGCGCGCTCCCGTGTTTGCCTTCCGCTTGATCATGGCAGTGGCCTTCGCCTTCGGCCTGATCGACGGCATGCAGGCGGCGGGTCTGAACATGAGTGCTTTCACTTTGCTGCCGATGTTCGATATCGGCATGGCCTGGGTACTGCCGACCCTCGCCGCGGCTGTGATTGGCCTGGCGGCCGGCAAGGCCAAGCAGGCAGCCATCGCGTAAACTGGACTTTACTCCGGTATCATCCCCAGAGGGCGGCACAGGCCGCCCTTTTTAATCCCTCCTTTTATTGTTTTTGCCATGGACTCAAGGGGCAGGCTCACAAAATCGGTAACTAAATTTTGGAAATGGGGCCAGTAGACTAGAATTGGGTTCACCGGGGCAGTGCCAAGCGGCCGCGGCATTGGGGCTGACTTATTGCGCCATCATCAGGGATCTAACATGAAAGCAAACAGCTGCGCCTCGTTGAGCAAATATATGGATCTCTTGCTTGATGCCATTTGTGTGGTGGATAAAGAAGGGCGCTTTGTCTACGTGAGTACTGCTTGCGAGCGTATTTTTGGTTATACCCCGGAAGAAATGGTCGGCAGGCCCATGATCGAGTTGGTCTTTCCCGAAGACAGGGACTGTACCCTGCAGGCCGCCGACCAGATCATCTCCGGCGAACCCCAGCCCCACTTTGAAAACCGTTATGTACGTAAAGATGGTGAGGTCGTCAACATCATGTGGTCGGCCCGCTGGTCGGAAACTGATCAGGTACGGATTGCGGTTGCCAGGGACATCACCCTCAGCAAACAGGCGGAGCAGATGCAGGCGGCGCTGTACGCCATCTCCGAAGCCGCCCACGAGGCGGATGATCTGGGCATCCTGTTCCAACGGATTCACAGGATCATAGGAGCGCTGCTGCCGACGACTCATTTTTACATTGCACTTTATGATGAAGCGAGTGGCGAGGTGAGCTTTCCCTATCATGTTGATAAGTTTGATCCCTTGCCAGCCCCACAACTGATTGACTCGGACACACTTTGCAACCGGGTCATTCGTGGTGGCCAGACGTTGCTGCTGAACCAGGAGGATGAACCGGGGAGCGTTAAAACCTCGGTAACTTGTTCCCGATGCGGCCACACTTTGAAAAGCTCATTGGGTGTTCCGCTTCGGTCCCGTAATGGTACTATCGGCGCCTTGATTGTGCAGAGTTGCGCCGAGCATGCCCGTTATACGGAAAAGGATCGGGAACTGCTGCAGTTTATATCCAGGCAAGTTGCCGATGCCATCGAACGTAAACAAATGATGGCTCGCCTGCAGCATATCGCTCTTCATGATCAGCTTACCGGCTTGCCCAATCGGGCGCTGTTCCATGACCGCATACAGCTGGCATTG
>JBFGZI010000188.1:0-4986 GCA_041586855.1 Oceanisphaera sp.
CCCCGCAGCGGCGACTACAAGACGACCAAGTCGCTGCTGCTGGAAATCTGTGATATCGAGCGCCAGCATCGTGACAAACAGCAATATAACTCCAGCCACACCACGGAGGCGCTGTCGCGCATTTCCAACAAGATGCGGCTGCTGCGAAGATTGATCGAATACCCGGTGACGCTGAAGGAGAAAACCCGGGAGCTGGGCGGTGGCGAGCAGAAGCTGCTCAAGGCGGGGGTCACCGCCGTGGTGATGACCTCGGTCTCCCTGGCTGCCTACGAGGTACGCGAAACCCTGGGCGGCATCTCGCTGATGGTGATCTTCGCCCTGGCCCTGCTCTATGCCCTGCGTGAACTGTTCAAGGATGACTTGCGCAACACCCTGTGGCGCTGGCTGCGCAAGGGCCGCCCCAAATGGCGTCGACAGTATTTTGATGTGCACAGCAGCCAGCTGGTGGGGCGTCAGCTGGAGTGGTTCGATTATCGCCGCCCTTCCCGGCTGAGCGAAGAAATTCTGGCGGCACGCCACGCCAACGTGAGCCAGCGGGAAGAGGTGGTCATGCACTACGGCAGCCACTCCCGCATGCTGCCTACCCGCTTTTTGAGTGGCTACGAACAGACTCGCGAGCTGCTGCATCTGGATTTGAGCCTGCTGTCCAAGCTGATGGAAAAGGGCTCGCACCACGTCTATCAGCTCAAGGAAGGCCAGGTATCCCGTCAGGCGGTGGAAAAACGCTATCTGCTCAATCTGGTCACCCGTGAAATACAGGGCCAGAAGCCGCCAGTCATCCAGCGCTGGAAAGTGGTGATGAGTCGTTCCAAAATTGTGGAAATAGAGGAAATTCCGCAACGGGAACACTGAATCATAATAGAGACAGATCCTTTCCCGGCGCCAGCATGGGGCCGCCGGGCGTTTTTTATCCGCTAATCCCACCCCGTACCAACCGCCTTTTCTGCCTGCCGACCCGCAAAATGACGCTGGCGGCCATTGCTCTCGGCTGCGAAAAGTCACATGATGGATTCATACACCACCGTCTGGGGACAGGGATGAACTCAGCCTCACGGCCCGCTTTCGGCTGGCCTGCGTTAGTGTTACAACCGTCATCCGGCTACCGCCTGATGTTCGGACTCTTCCTGTTGCTCGCCTTCGCAACCCAGCCCTGGGCCGGGGAATCCCGGGTTCCGCTCAGCGTCACCCAGCAAGTTTATATAGATGCGCACCCGACCCTGTCGATGTGCGTGGATCCGGACTGGCTACCTTTCGAAGCCATAGACAAAAACAACCATCATGTGGGCATTGCCGCCGACCTCATCGCCCTGATCGCCGCCAGGACCGGATTACAGATACAACTGCATCCCACCTCCAGCTGGGAAGAGAGCCTGCTCGCCTCCCGTAACGGAGACTGTGTGGCCCTGAGCCTGCTCAACCAGACTCCGGAACGCGAGCAATGGCTTATCTTTACCGCCCCGCTGCTGGACGACCCCAATGTGCTGATTTCCCGGGAAGAGCATCCCTTTATCTCCGATATCGCCGGCCTGAGCGACCACACCATTGCCCTGCCCCGTGGCACCGCCATGTTCGAACTCTTTGCCCGGGACTTTCCCAACCTGACCATTATCGACACAGAATCGGAGTCCGAAGCCATGCAGCTGGTGTCGGATGGCAAAGCCGATCTGACCCTGAGATCGCTGGTGGTGGCGGCCCATACCATCAAACAGCAGGGCTGGTACAACCTCAAGATCTCGGGACAGGTGCCCGGCTACGAAAACCGGCTGCGCATGGGGGTACTCAAATCGGAGCATACCCTGCGCGATATTCTCGACCGGGGCATCGCCGCCATTACCGGGCAGGAACGGCAACAGGTAATGAACCGTTACCTGTCGCTGCAGATGGTGTCGGAGGTAGTCACCGATTACACCCTGGCTTATGGGCTGGGGTTGCTGCTGGCCGCCGTTATCGGCACCAGCCTGTTCTGGATGCGACGGCTGAAGGCGCTGAACCGTCAACTCGCGGTCATGGCGCAGACCGACGCCCTGACCCGGTTGCCCAACCGGCACGGCCTGAACCTGTCGCTGGAAAAAGACCTGCAGCGGGCACAGCGTTACCGGCGCCCACTGACGGTGATCATGCTCGATATCGATCACTTCAAACAGGTCAACGATCAATACGGTCATCTGGCCGGCGACCAGGTGCTGATAGAGTTCGGCCAGCTGTTACAGGATAACCTGCGCGAGACCGACTCTGTCTGCCGCTGGGGTGGGGAGGAATTCCTGGTGCTGTGCTTTGAAACCGATCTCTCCCAGTGCAGACAGCTGACCGAACGACTGCTGGCCAGCATACGCCAGCACCGTTTCCCCTGTCAGAAAAGCATAACCGCCAGTGCCGGCATAGCGGCACTAGAACCCGTAGATACCGTGGATACCCTGGTGCAGCGAGCAGACGATGCCCTCTATGAGGCCAAGCACAACGGCAGGGATCAGGCCTGCGTAGCCAGGGCGATCCTCTCGGCCGCCGGACACGGCGACAGAGCCTGAACGCAGGTCGGCCTCTCCGCCAAATCCAGAGCGACCATGCCTCTTTAGTCGAGTGATGCCACAGAATTCGCTCAGGACGCTTAAGTCTTGAGGGCGATATGTCATACAATGCCGGGCGGAAATGTAATCCAGCGGCGTTGACCGGCGTCAGTGCCAGCCAAAAGCAGGTAGTACGCTGAGCCGTTGAACCCCCAACTATCAAACAGGGAACGAGCGAAATAATGACAACTAAAGAACCGACCATCGTATATACCTTGACCGACGAAGCCCCCGCCCTCGCCACCTACTCTTTACTTCCCATAGTGCGCACCTTTGCCAGCTCCGCCGGCATCAAGGTGACCCTGAGCGATATCTCGCTGGCCGGCCGTATTCTGGCTGCCTTTCCCGAGCGCCTGAGCGAAGAACAACGAGTGGCCGACGGCCTGAGTGAACTGGGCGAGCTGACCCAGGATCCGCATGCCAACATCATCAAGCTGCCCAACATCAGCGCCTCTGTGCCCCAGCTGCGGGCCTGCATCAAGGAACTGCAAACCCAGGGCTTTGACATTCCCGATCTGCCGGAAGAAGCCAAAACCGACGAAGAAAAATCCGCCGCCGAGCGCTATTCCAAAATTCTCGGCAGCGCCGTCAACCCGGTACTACGCCAGGGCAACTCGGATCGTCGCGCCCCGGCGGCGGTGAAGGCCTTCGTGCGCAAATACCCGCATTCCATGGGTGCCTGGAGCAAGGCCTCCCGCTCCCACGCCGATTACATGAAGGGCGGTGACTTCTTCTCCAGCGAACAGTCCGTCACCATGGACAAAGACCAGACCGTTCGTATCGAATTCGTCAACAAGGCCGGCCAGGTCGAGCTGAAAAAAGAACTGCCGCTGCAGGCCGGTGAAGTGCTGGACGGCATGTTCATGAGTGCCAAGGCGCTGGAAACCTTCTTCGAACAGACACTGCAAGACTGTAAAGAGACCGGCGTCATGTGGTCACTGCACGTCAAGGCCACCATGATGAAGGTGTCTCACCCCATCGTATTCGGCCATGCAGTCAAGGTGTTCTACCGGGAAGTGTTCGAGAAGTACGGCGAGCTGTTCGACGAGCTGGGCGTGAATGCCAACAACGGCATGAACAGCGTGCTGGAGAAGATCAAGACCCTGCCCCAGTCCACCCAGGACGAGATCGAGCACGCCATTCACGACTGCTACGAGCACAGGCCCGAAATGGCGATGGTCGACTCGGTCAAGGGTATTACCAACCTGCACGTGCCGAGCGACGTGATCGTGGACGCCTCCATGCCCGCCATGATCCGCAGCTCCGGCAAGATGTGGGGCCGTGACGGCAAGCTGAAAGACACCAAGGCCGTGATGCCGGAAAGCACCTACGCCCGCATCTATCAGGAAGTGATCAACTTCTGCAAGACCAACGGCGCCTTCGATCCGCGCACCATGGGCACAGTGCCCAACGTCGGTCTGATGGCGATGAAGGCCGAAGAATACGGCTCGCACGACAAGACCTTCGAAGTGAGCGAAAACGGCACCATGCGCGTTGTCGATGCCAACGGTCAGGTGCTGATGCAGCATGAAGTGGAGAAAGGCGATATCTGGCGTGCCTGCCAGACCAAAGATGCCGCCATTCGCGACTGGGTGAAGCTGGCCGTGACCCGCGCCCGCCACTCCGCAACGCCGGCGGTATTCTGGCTGGACGCCGAGCGCGCCCACGACAATGAACTGCAGAAGAAGGTGGAAGCCTACCTGCAGGAGCACGACCTGAATGGCCTGGACATCCGCATCATGTCCTACAACGAAGCGATTCGCTTCTCGATGGAGCGCATGATACGCGGCCAGGACACCATTTCCGTAACCGGTAACGTGCTACGCGACTACCTGACCGATCTGTTCCCGATCATGGAGCTGGGCACTTCGGCCAAGATGCTGTCCATCGTGCCCATGCTGGCCGGTGGCGGCATGTACGAAACCGGTGCCGGCGGTTCCGCGCCCAAGCACGTGCAGCAGCTGATGGAAGAAAACCACCTGCGCTGGGACTCACTGGGTGAATTCCTGGCACTGGCGGTATCGCTGGAAGAGCTGGGCATCAAGGAAGGCAACGCCCGCGCCAAGATCCTGGCCAAGTGCCTGGACAAGGCCACCGAGCTGCTGCTGGACAACGGCAAGTCGCCGTCGCGCAAAGCCGGTGAGCTGGACAACCGTGGCAGCCACTTCTACCTGAGCCTGTACTGGGCCCAGCAACTGGCCGCCCAGACCGACGACGCCGAACTGGCCGCCCACTTCGCGCCGCTGGCCAAGGCGTTGGCCGACAACGAACAGCAGATAGTGACCGAGCTGAACGCGGTACAAGGTCAGTCCGCTGGCCTCGACGGCTATTACCACGTCGACCCGGCAGCGGTAGAAAAGGTGATGCGCCCCAGCACCACCCTGAACCAGACCCTGGCCGCGCTGAAAGGCTGAGCCTGACC
>JBFGZI010000189.1:0-4971 GCA_041586855.1 Oceanisphaera sp.
CTGAGCTCGGGTTTAAAATTGATCAGATGTTTATTCAAATTGGTATTATGCTATTGGCAGACAGGTATTTTATTTCCGCCACCAGCGGTCGACCACCGAGCTGGCTGAGCGGCAGGCGGTGCTGAGCTGGCGCAAGGTTTGTCCTGACGACAGAACAGGAAAAACAGAGGGAAATATCGGGGCGGGAAGCAGGAAAAGCTAAAGGGCGAGGCAGCGAGCCCGACCCTTACAGACGGCTCAGGCTTTGGGCAGGCTGATTTTTTTCTCTTCGCTGGCACGATACAGCGTCAGGATATGGCCGATGCTTTGTACTTTTATCGCAGCAGTTTCACGGACGATGGCGTCCATGATCAGCGTTTTGACTTCCCTGTCTTCGGCGGCAACCTTGACCTTGATCAGTTCATGGAAATTCAGGGCCAGATCGATCTCGGCCAGTACGCCTTCAGTCAGGCCATGCTGGCCAAGCAATACCACCGGCTTCAGGCTGTGGGCCATGCCTTTGAGGTATTGTCTTTGCTTATTAGTCAGGGTCATTGCAAAATGCTTCAGTTAATAGGTTGAAAGGGGACTATTGTACCCCCATCTAAGCTTCAATGGTAATAGCAGAGCGATAATTTAATGACGAAGAAAAAACGCTCGGCCAGCTCGACGCGCTGGCTCAAAGAGCATTTTGACGATAAATATGTACAACAGGCGCAAAAAAAAGGCCTGCGCTCGCGTGCCGTATTTAAACTGGAAGAATTACAAGGACGCGATCGTCTGCTCAAACACGGCATGACGGTGGTGGATCTGGGGGCGGCCCCCGGAGGCTGGAGCCAGTATTCGGTTGAACAGGTCGGTTTGAAGGGCAAGGTCATTGCCTGTGACTTGCTGGCCATGGATCCCATCGCCGGGGTCGACTTCCTGCAAGGTGACTTTCGTGACGAGGCGGTGCTGAATGCGCTGCTGGAACGGGTAGGGGAAGACAAGGTCGATGTCTTGCTGTCGGACATGGCGCCCAACATGAGTGGTACGCCCGAGGTCGACCAGCCCAGATCCATGTATCTGGTCGAGCTTGCTCTCGACATGTGCCGTCAGGTACTGGCGCCCAAAGGGAGTTTTGTTGTAAAAGTGTTTCAGGGGGCCGGCTTCGATGAGTTTCTACTGGAAGTTCGCCGGTCTTTCAGTTCGGTAAGGGTAAGAAAACCCGATTCGTCGCGGCCCCGATCGCGAGAAGTCTACATTGTGGCTACAGGTTTTAAACTGTAGTACTCTGTCAGAGTCATAAACTGTCAGCCGGTGAGGTTAGTAATTTTGAGTGACATGGCGAAAAATTTGATCCTGTGGTTGGTCATAGCCGTGGTGTTAATGTCGGTATTCCAGAGCTTTAGCCCGAGTGAGCCGAGTGGACGCCAGACGGACTATACCACCTTTGTACAGGAAGTAGCCCAAGGGCAAATTCGTGAAGTACGCATGGATGGCAATACCATCAATGGCGTAAAGCGCAGTGGTGATCGTTTCACGACTATCCTGCCTGCGCAGGATCCTCAGCTGCTGAATGATCTGCTGAACAACAATGTGCGGGTCGTGGGTGAAAAGCCGGAAGAACCAAGCCTGTTGACGTCCATCTTCATCTCCTGGTTCCCCATGCTGCTGTTGATCGGCGTCTGGGTGTTCTTCATGCGTCAGATGCAGGGCGGCGGCGGTGGCAAGGGTGCCATGAGCTTCGGCAAGAGCAAGGCCCGCCTGATGAGCGAAGATCAGATCAAAACGACCTTCGCCGATGTGGCTGGTTGTGATGAAGCCAAGGAAGACGTGAAAGAGCTGGTGGATTATCTGCGTGATCCCAGCCGTTTCCAGAAGCTGGGCGGGCGTATCCCTACCGGTATTCTGCTGGTGGGCCCACCCGGTACCGGTAAAACCCTGCTGGCCAAGGCCATTGCCGGTGAAGCCAAGGTGCCTTTCTTTACCATTTCCGGTTCCGACTTCGTGGAAATGTTTGTCGGTGTGGGTGCATCACGGGTTCGTGACATGTTCGAGCAGGCGAAGAAGTCTGCCCCCTGTATCATCTTTATCGATGAAATCGACGCCGTCGGTCGCCAGCGTGGTGCCGGTCTGGGTGGCGGTCACGACGAACGCGAACAGACCCTGAACCAGATGCTGGTAGAGATGGATGGCTTCGAAGGTAATGAAGGCGTTATCGTCATCGCCGCCACCAACAGACCCGACGTACTGGATCCGGCATTGCTGCGTCCCGGCCGTTTCGATCGCCAGGTGGTAGTGGGCCTGCCCGATGTGCGTGGTCGTGAACAGATACTGAAGGTACACATGCGCCGTGTGCCACTGGGTGACGATGTCAATGCCAGCGTCATTGCCCGTGGTACGCCCGGTTTCAGTGGTGCCGACCTGGCCAACCTGGTGAACGAGGCTGCCTTGTTTGCGGCTCGCTCGGCCCGTCGACTGGTGTCGATGGAAGAGTTTGAAAAGGCCAAGGACAAGATCATGATGGGCTCCGAGCGCCGCTCCATGGTGATGTCCGAGTCCGAGAAGGCGATGACTGCTTATCACGAAGCGGGTCACGCCATCGTCGGTCGCATGGTGCCCGAGCACGATCCTGTATACAAGGTGTCGATTATTCCCCGTGGCCGTGCCCTGGGTGTGACCATGTATCTGCCCGAGCAGGATCGCTACAGCTACAGCAAGCAGCATCTGGAGTCCATGATTTCCAGCCTGTACGGCGGTCGTCTGGCGGAAGAGATCATCTACGGTTTCGATAAGGTCACCACCGGTGCCTCCAACGACATCGAGCGGGCGACCGAAATTGCCCACAAGATGGTGACCCAGTGGGGTCTGTCGGAAAAACTGGGCCCCTTGCTGTACGCGGATGAAGAAGGCGAAGTCTTCCTCGGCCGTACCGCCGCCAAGGTCAAGCATATGTCCGATGAAACCGCCAACGCCATCGATGCCGAGGTGAAAGACGTCATTCATCGTAACTTCGAGCGCGCCAAGCAGATACTGGTGGACAACATCGATATCCTGCACGCCATGAAAGACGCCTTGATGAAGTACGAAACCATCGATGCCAAGCAAATCGATGATTTAATGGCGCGTCGCGATGTGCGGGCACCGGCAGACTGGAAAGAAGAGTTTGACGACAAGCCCAAGGGGCCGACTGCCAGCACAGGTGACAAGGACGCAGAGCAAGCCGATGAGGCCAAGTCTGCTACACCGGATCTGAATAAGCCCGGTGATGCCACCAGCAACTGATAATTTATGATAAATTAAGCCCCGGACATCGCTGTCCGGGGCTTTTTATTTTGTGGGAACCTGCCGTTATGCTGTTATCAAGCGCATCCAGAAGTCTGGATTTATCTTCGCCCCGAATAATGGGGATCCTCAACCTGACGCCCGACTCCTTCTCGGATGGCGGCCATTTCGTGAACCGGGATGCAGCCTTGCGCCATGCCCTGCAGATGGTGCAAGACGGCGCCACTCTTATCGATGTGGGTGGCGAGTCGACCCGGCCGGGAGCCGATGCGGTGGCAGAGCAGCAGGAACTGGATCGGGTCATACCGGTACTGGAGCTGTTGCGCCGGGAGCTGGACTGCTGGATCTCCATCGATACCAGCAAGGCGGTAGTGATGCGGGAAGCGGTCCGTGCTGGTGCGGATCTGATTAACGATATTTGTGCGCTGCGCGAACCGGGTGCCTTGCAGGTAGCCGCCGACAGCGGCGCCGCCGTTTGTCTGATGCACATGCAGGGGCAACCCAGAACCATGCAGCAGGCGCCGGATTACCGGGATGTCACGCTCGAGGTGGCGGACTTTCTGCGGCAACGGCTGTCGGCCTGTGATGAAGCGGGCATTCCCCGCGAGCGCATCTGCCTGGATCCCGGTTATGGCTTCGGCAAGCGGCTCGAACACAATTATGAACTGCTGGGCAAGGTCGGCGACCTGCACGCACTGGGCCTGCCCTTGCTGGTCGGCATGTCGCGCAAGTCGATGCTGGGGCAATTGCTGGGTCGTGACGTCGAGCAACGTCTGGCCGGCGGCCTGGCGGCGCATTTGTTTGCGCTGAGTCAGGGCGCGCAGATACTGAGAGTACATGATGTAAAAGAAATGGCCGATGCCATGCGAGTATGGCAGCAGGCCGCACGATACCAGGGATAAATACCAGGGATAATTAAATGAGCAGAAAATATTTTGGCACCGACGGCATCCGCGGACGAGTAGGGGATTACCCCATCACCCCGGAATTCGTGATGAAATTGGGTTGGGCCGCCGGCAAGGTGCTGTCTCGTACCGGCACCAAAAAGGTGCTGATCGGCAAAGACACGCGTATCTCCGGTTACATGCTGGAGTCGGCACTGGAGGCGGGCCTGTCTGCGGCCGGCATACAGGCGGCGCTGCTTGGCCCCATGCCGACGCCCGCCATCGCCTACCTGACCCGCACCTTCAGGGCCGAGGCCGGTATCGTGATCAGTGCTTCCCACAATCCTTATTACGATAACGGTATCAAGTTCTTCTCCCATGACGGTACCAAGCTGCCGGATGATGTGGAGCTGGCGATCGAGGCCATGCTCGATCAGCCGATGGATTGTGTGGCCTCCGAGTTGCTGGGCAAAGCCAGCCGCATCAACGACGCAGCCGGTCGCTACATCGAGTTCTGCAAGAGCACCTTCCCCTCCGAGATGCATCTGGACGGCCTGACCATAGTGCTCGATTGTGCTCACGGCGCCACCTATCACATTGCCCCGGCGGTATTCGAAGAGCTGGGTGCCAGGGTGATCCGCACCGGTGGACAGCCGAACGGTATCAACATCAACGACAAGGTCGGCTCGACCGCGCCGGCGGCCCTGATTGCAGCCGTACAGGAGCATGGCGCCGATCTGGGCATTGCCTTCGATGGTGACGGCGACCGCCTGGCGATGGTGGATCATACCGGCGCCTTGCTCGACGGCGATCAGCTGCTCTACATCATGGCCCGGGACGC
>JBFGZI010000190.1:0-4914 GCA_041586855.1 Oceanisphaera sp.
ACAGGCTGCCGCAATAAAATCCAGTGTAATTGCAAGTGAAAGAAGATTAAGCGGGAATAGCTCAGCTGGTAGAGCACAACCTTGCTGAAGTTGATAGAGGGTCGCTCGCGGCACCTTGCTCGGCTTCACAGGAGTACCGCAGTAAAATCCAGTGTAATTGAAAGTAACAGAAATTTAAGCGGGAATAGCTCAGCTGGTAGAGCACAACCTTGCCAAGGTTGGGGTCGCGAGTTCGAATCTCGTTTCCCGCTCCAAATTTTGCAAAGGCGCGTTAGCAAAGCGGTTATGCAGCGGATTGCAAATCCGTTCAGTCCGGTTCGACTCCGGAACGCGCCTCCATCTTCCTGATTAGACTCCCCAGTTCTTAGTCCCTCTCGTTAAGCCATTCCGAATCTACCCTGATATACCAGTTACCTTTTTTATCCTGGAAATTCTGTCTTCTGTCCTGATGTTCACTGTGTCGTCCACCGGTCAGCCAGCCCAGTTTTTGCTGTGGTTCAAAAGAAGTATCCGGAGACTCGATACCCCAGTGTCCACGCTCGCCCTGATCGGATAAAAACTGCTGGCAGGAGGGCGGATAATAGAGGCGCCCCTTCATGATCAGCCGGGTACCTTGTGGCATCAGCTTCTCGCGACCGAGGCGTTCACGGATCTGTGGATGTTGACTGAGTCTGAGTTGATGATGGAGCATATGCTCGACTTTGTGTCGTAACTTGTCGCGTGTATTTAACCCACAGGCCTGATCGTAGGCGTCATCCGGGTTGCTTATCAGGTAGAATTTGACCGCCAGTTCCCAGTGTTCGATACGCTGTGACTCTTGATCCCAGACGATAAAATCGAAGGCGCCCAGGGTGGTGCCGTCGATCACCTGCTGCCAGTTGTGGGCCAACAGTTGAAAACGGGAATGGTCGAGCAGAAAAAAGTGCCAAAGTGCTTCGAAATACAGGCCGAGGCGGCGATAAGGTCGGCAATGGGCGTGCAGCACCTCGGGCGCGGCGTCCAGTTCGAACAGCCGCGGTTGGTATTCGTCGAGCAGTTGCTGGTACCAGCCATTATCGGGTGCCAGCGGTGAGCTTTGCAGCAGGTTGGGGCTGGCCAGCGCCCAGGCCAGATCCCGCACCACAGGATCGGACAGCTGCGTTAAGAAAAGACGGAGTGAATCGCTCATCTAGGGGAACCTTTTGTTTTGCTTTTTGTTTTACAATGGGCCGAAGTCACGCCATGGAGTCAGCATGAACAATCTGGAACTCGAACGGCTGCTGAACAGGCAGCTCAATGTAGCAGCCATCAAGGATTATTGTCCGAATGGCCTGCAAGTGGAAGGCAAAACCGAGGTGAAGCATCTGGTGACCGGCGTCACCGCCAGCCAGGCGCTGATCGATCACACCATAGAAGTGGGCGCAGATGCCCTGCTGGTACATCACGGTTACTTCTGGAAAGGAGAAGACGAGCGGGTACGCGGCATCAAGCGGATGCGACTCAAGGCCCTGCTCAGTCATGATATCAATCTTTATGCTTATCACCTGCCGCTGGACATTGCCCCCGAGCTCGGCAATAACGCCCAACTGGCAGCCTTGCTGGGAGTTCGGGTAGAAGGCCCGCTGGAGCCGGACAATGCACTCTCGGTGTCGATGAGGGGAGAGCTGGATACCCCGCTCAGCGGCGCCGAGCTCGGCGAGCGGCTACAGCAACGGCTGGGTCGTTCGGTATTGCATGTGGGTGACCAGGGTCCGGCGCTGATCCGTAGAGTGGGCTGGTGTACCGGCGGTGGTCAGGGTTATATCGATCTTGCCGCCGATCAGGGCATGGACGCCTTTATCAGCGGTGAGGTGTCGGAGCAAACCGTGCATGTAGCACGAGAGCGGGGAATACACTTTTTTGCGGCGGGTCATCATGCCACCGAGCGTTATGGTATCAAGGCGCTGGGGGAATGGCTGGCGCGCGAGCAGGGGCTGCAGGTCAGCTTTGTGGATATCGACAATCCGGCCTAGCCAGTGGCGAGCTTGAGACATAAAAAAGACCAGGGTACATGAATACCCTGGTTTCGCAGCAGCCACACAGGCTTAAAACGGATGTTGTTACTAACAGTGGTTACTAACACTAGCAATGAAAAACAATGAAATGGCAGTCAATAAAACAGCAACGAACTGAGTGACAAATGAGTCGCACTCGATGTTGGGTTGATGTTAACATAAGGTTAACTTTCTGCAAGTATTTTTTCGCGGTCCATGTTTTTGCAGGCAATGTTTTCGCAGACAATGTGAAAAGACGAACCGTATGGTTAAGGGTGAAAAATCAAAGATGGTAGATGAGAGACTGAATGTCTTGTTGGTAGAGGATACGGCTTCCCTTGCGGCCTTGTATCAGGCTTACCTGCAGGATGAACCCTTGTCGCTGACGGTGGTCAGCAATGGTCAGCAGGCGCTGGAACATATTCGGCGGCAGCCACCCGATATTCTGCTGCTTGATCTGATCCTGCCCGACATGCCCGGCATGGAGATCCTGCAGTGGTTGCACCGGGAGCAGCCGAATGTCACCACCATAGTGATGACGGCCCATGGCTCGGTGGACGTGGCGGTGGATGCCATGCGTCTGGGAGCCCATGACTTTATCAACAAGCCGGTGGAAGCCGAGCGACTCAAGGTGACCTTGCATAACACCATGAAATTTCGCCATCTTAACCAGCTGGTGGATCGCTATCGTCACGAAATAGAACGGGAGCCCTTTCAGGGATTTATCGGTGCCAGCCTGCCGATGCAGAAGGTGTACCGCCTGATTGAAAACGCCTCGCCCAGTACCGCCACCGTCTTTATCACCGGTGAAAGCGGTACCGGCAAGGAAGTCTGTGCCGAGGCCCTGCATCAGCTCAGTGGCCGCAGCGAGGGTCCCTTTATTGCCCTGAACTGCGCCGCCATTCCCAAGGATCTGATGGAGAGCGAGTTGTTCGGCCATATCAAGGGGGCCTTTACCGGCGCCCTGCAGGACCGGGATGGCGCCGTGATCCGGGCCGATGGCGGTACCCTGTTTATGGATGAAATCTGCGAAATGGATATGGAGCTGCAGAGCAAGCTGCTGCGCTTCCTGCAGACCGGACAGATACAGCCGGTGGGCAGCTCTCAGCAAATCAAGGTCGATGTTCGCATTGTCTGTGCCACCAACCGGGATCCGCTGGTCGAGGTGGAACAGGGCCGTTTTCGGGAAGATCTGTATTACCGCCTGCATGTGATCCCCATCCATCTGCCGCCGCTGCGGGAACGGGGAGGTGATGTGATCAGCATTGCCAACGCCCTGGTACGTCAGGCATCGCGGGAAGAGGGCAAGTCGTTTGTCGGTCTGTCGGAGGCCACCAAAGACCGGCTGCGGGGTTACCACTGGCCGGGCAATGTGCGCCAGCTGCAAAACGTGATCCGCAATGCGGTGGTGTTGCATCAGGGCGAATGGATAGAGCAGGACATGCTGCCGGCCCCGCTGGATAACCCCTTGGCGCACAGCACACCGTCACAGCCGGTGGCCGATGCCCTGCCGGCCCCTATAGTGCCATTATCCGTGATCGAACGGCAGGCGATAGAAAGAGCCATCAGCCATTGTCAGGGTAATGTCTCCCGCGCCGCTGCCCTGCTGGAAGTCAGCCCTTCCACCATTTATCGCAAGTTGCAGAGTTGGGACAGCAACTGATGGCCGACTGGCAACGGCTGCAGGCACGGCTCCCCCTGCTCGATCGGCATCAGTTACAGCGGATGGAGCTGGAGCTGGGGGCCGAGGTGCTATCACGATTGCTGCGGCTCTTCGTTGAGGATGGCCGACAGCAGGGGGAGGCCCTGCAAGGGGCCTTTGCCGAGCGGGATTACGTCTTGATGGCCCGCTGCTGCCACAGCCTGAAGTCGGCCTGTGGCAGTTACGGTGCCTTGCGCTGCCAGTACCTGAGCGAAAAGCTGGAACAGTCCTGTCATGAGCAGGATGAAGAGCAGGTGGAAAGCCGGATGCGGGCATGGTTACCAGCGCTGGAAGAAACCCTGCAGCAACTCGAAACACGACTGAATGCCGAATAGCAGGCAAAAAAATGGCCAACCCAAAGGGTTGGCCGAACTTCAGCTAGAGCTGAAGAGAGCACGGGATAAAAACAACTGCCAGTATATATGAAATAATCGTGCCAACTTTGCAAAAGCAGCAATGACGGGCTTTTTCATCCTTTCGGTCAATATACAAACCATGCACATTGCGAAAATGTGTCTTTTGCAACTCCCGCATTATCAATATGAGAATACTCACACCTCACACCTCACACCTCACACCTCACACCTCACGCCGCCGAAACAGTGAGCTCCCCCAGATAATCCGGGTCGCTTCCACGTTCTCTTGATCTGAATCTATGTTTTTGCCTAAAGTGGCGTATATACTCGAGGTACGTAAAAAACTCCGAGTCTGGTAGACCT
The DNA here is from genome assembly GCA_041586855.1 of Oceanisphaera sp. GTDB lineage: Bacteria > Pseudomonadota > Gammaproteobacteria > Enterobacterales > Aeromonadaceae > Oceanimonas. The sequence goes on from JBFGZI010000190.1 coordinate 4,434, forward strand.
ACGTTGGCCGAGGCCAATAAGGTTGCCAGACCGCTCAGCCAGTGGCTGTAAGGGTAGGGGGAGAAATGTCCCTGCCTCCCGTATTGGAAAGGTGTTTATGTTTGAATTACAGGATGCGTTTGCGCGCAAGTTCCAGTATTTGCGGCTGTCGGTGACCGACGTCTGCAACTTCAAGTGCAATTATTGTCTGCCGGACGGTTACCGACCCGACGGCCGCAAGTCATTTCTTACCCTGGACGAAATCCGCCGCCTGACCCGGGCCTTTGCCGCCATGGGGACCAGCAAGGTGCGCATCACCGGCGGCGAGCCCTCGCTGCGCAAGGATTTTACCGACATCATTGAAACCGTGGCGGCGACGCCCGGCATCCAGAAGGTGGCCATGACCACCAATGGCTATCGCATGGCGAAGCAGGCGGCCGACTGGCGTCGTGCCGGCCTGACTGCCATCAACGTCAGCGTCGACAGCCTGGACCCGCGCATG
>JBFGZI010000191.1:0-4910 GCA_041586855.1 Oceanisphaera sp.
ACAAAGCGCAATGCTGGCGCCTGCTCGGCCATGTTGTCGATCAAGAACCGGCTGGGAACATCCGGATCGTTGACACAGGCCAGTACCCGGCCGCTTTCGGTCAGCAGCTCGGGCAGGCGGCGCAAGATCTTGTGGTAGTCCTGGGTCAGGGCGAAGCTGCCTTTCTGGAACGAGGGCGGATCTATGATGATCAGATCATAAGGCCCCAGCTTGCGTACCTTGCCCCAGGACTTGAATAATTCATGACCGAGAAAGGTCACCTTGCCCAGATCGTGATGATTCAACCGATGATTGTCTCTCCCCCGGCTCAATGCCGCCCTCGCCATGTCCAGATTGACCACCTGCTCGGCACCGCCCTCGATGGCCGCCACCGAAAAACCACAGGTATAGGCAAACAGGTTCAGCACCCGCTTGCCCTCGGCCTGTTGTCGTACCCAGCGCCGACCCAGGCGCATGTCGAGAAAAAGCCCATGATTCTGGTTACGACCCAGCTCCAGCTGATAGCGCAGACCCTGCTCCCGTACCTGAGGGCGAGGGGCAATTTCTCCCCATAGTACCTCTACCGGCGCGCCTTCCCGGCTGCGGTGTTGCAGCAAGAGGGCGCGGGCACCACTCTGTTGCCAGCTTTCTTGTTCGGTCAGCGACAGCAGCAGGACGTTCAGCCCGGTCAGAAACTCCGAATCAGGCTCCCTGAACAAAGACACCAGCAACTGACCATCCAGCCAGTCGGCGGTGATCTGCTCCAGCCCCGGCCAGCGGCGGCCCCGGCCATGAAACAGCCGCCGGATCTCATCGGGGTGGTCGTTCCGGGCCTGCGTGAAGGCGGCGCACAGTTGATCATAAAAAACGGGCAGGGCGGAGGTATCCATGGGGTTCTCGCTGGCGAAACAGGGCCACTATTCTAGCGACCGACTTTTGATTAGGCCACCGCTGTCGTGCTATTCACTCATCATATCAGGGCACAGCAGGGGCTGGCGCCGACGGGCAGGCGGGCGTGCCAGGCCGCGGGTATGGGCCGATAAGTCTGGCTGCTGGCGCTCATTATCGCCTCGATATTGATGGAGGCGCCCGCCTGCTGGATAGCGCCGCTCAATGCCTTGCGCATCAAGGCTGCGCTGACGGGACTGTGTTGATGCATCACGAAGGGCGGGGTAGGCGCCTCCGTGCTTCTGCCGATGATGGTGATGCCGCGGTTATCCAGCAAGGGCCAGCTGTGGGCATCTATCGCCGCCAGATCTGCCGCGCCGTTTCTCAGGTACTCCAGGCTGCCGGCATGGGCGCCGCTGATCAGCACCTGGTTACAGTCAATTTCGTTGGCGTTCGCCCACTCAAACAGGGCGGCACAGCCGGAGCGGGAGCTGGCGGAATTGATCACGAAACGAGCCGACCTGGCTGACTTCCGGCCCTCAAGCTCAAACTCACGATCGCTGGCGCTGACGATATAGCTGAAATACTGGCCCGGGGTACACATCAGATCGCTGAATACCGGGCGGGCAATCGGCACCAGCCCCCGAGCCTGAGGGGTGAACAGGTCCGGCCCGCAGCACTGGCTGAGCAGCAAATCGGGGTTAGCCCACTGCTCGACCAGCGGCGTGTGGCGATCCAGCGTATCTGGCAAGGGCTCGCGGTCGGACAACCGGGACGTGCTTAATCGATGCAGCTCGTGCCTCAATACCGACCAGAAGGCATCCAGCCCTGGCTGCAACGGCGGCAGATCATACCAGGGTAAACTCGCGATCAGACTCACGTGACCGTTTCCTTATGTATCAGGGGCAAGACATTCACCGTGATGTGTTGCCTTTGAACTGCTTGATGCTGCGCTTGCCGGCGCTGCGGCGATTGGCCTGTTTGTCGCGCGGTGGACGCTTGCGCTCGTGGCTTGCGGGCTGATCGGTCACCGGAAAACCTTCCAATGCCAGCAGCGGTAGTTCTGCTCCGGTCAGGGTACGAATGGCCGCGAGCGTATCGGCTTCGCCGTGGCAGGTTAACGAAATGGCCAGACCATCAAGACCGGCCCGCGCGGTGCGACCTACTCTGTGTATGTACACAGGCGCACTGGGCGGCAAGTCGAGATTGATCACCACCGGCAGAGCGGTCACATCAATGCCCCTGGCCAGCAAGTCGGTAGCTACCAATACCTTGACCTGGCCACCTTTAAAGGCCTGCAGCGCACGCTCACGCTCGGCGTGATCTTTTTCGCCATGTAGCGCCAGGGCTTCAATGCCAGCTTTATTCAGTTTTTTGGCGACCGCATCGGCGCTGTCTCGCGCATTAATAAACACTAGCACCTGTTGCTGCTTGAAGGAGTGAGTCAACAAGGCAATCAAGGCCTGGGCCTTGCTGCCCTTGTTGACCAGGTAACAGCGCTGCTCTATGTCCGCGACCACACTGTTTTGGCGGCCCACGTCGATGCGCACCGCATTCGGCACCAATTGCCTGGTTTGCTGTTCCAGCTCGGCGGGCAGGGTTGCAGAAAACAGCAGGTTTTGACGTTGCTCAGGCAAGGCTTGCAAAATGCGCTGAATATCCGGCCAGAAGCCCATTTCCAGTAAGCGATCGACTTCGTCCAGCACCAGATGATGGACGGCACTTAATGAAATCAGCTTTTGCTTGAGCAAGTCCAGCAAACGCCCAGGCGTGGCGATGAGTAACCGGGGCGACTCTTGGTCAAGCGCCGCTACTTGTTGTTCGAGACTGACACCGCCGCAGACAGTGACCAGTTTGAGAGACATGGCGCTGGCTAATGGCGCCAACACCGCACCAATTTGGGCCGCCAGCTCTCGGGTGGGTGCGATAATCAGCGCCTGAATGTGCTCGCCGTGCTGCGACTGGTTTGGCTGCTGTGCTAACTGTTGCAACAAGCCCAAACCAAAGGCCAGGGTCTTGCCACTGCCGGTGTGCGCTAACGCCAGTACATCCTGCCCGGTAATAATGAGTGGCAAAGCCTGCTGCTGAACCGGAGTAGGCTGCTGATACTGGGTCGGCAAGGCGGCCAGCAGGCCAGGGTGAAGCTTGAGCTCGGCAAAGGTCATGGAAATACCAACAGAAAGGGGGGAGCAGAAGTCTAAACAGCGGAAGCAGACAAGTAAACTGCCTTGATTAACGGCGCGGAGGTAGCATAAACGTCTGTTTTGTTTCGTATAGCCCCGGGGAATCTCGAGACCTGGCAGGATAAAACACTAACATATTGCGTCTTTACGCGAATTTGAGGGGCAGGGAGGCCAATCCGGCATCGACCTCCCTGCCAGACATCAGAGCTTTTCCTGCACGCTGGTGACCTTGTCTGCCATGGTCTGCTTTCTGTCTACCCGGGTGCCGACCTTCATGTGGCTGGTAATGCGCACGGCACCGGCCGCATGCAGATCCTCGTGGCAGCGCTTGACCGCCGCCATCACCTCTTCCCACTCGCCTTCCACGTTGGTGCCGTAGCCATGCATGCTGTGGGTGAGGCCGGCTTCTTCAAAAATCTTCTGGCACATGGCCACATATGGTGAAACAGAGGTGCCCACGCCGCCGGGCGACACCATGATATCCATCAGTACGTACATCAGCATTTTCCTCGGTTATGGGGAGATTGCGGCCATATTCGGCGCAATGGCGGCGAGAGCACAAGGGCCAGTCAGGCTGTTTTTGCCGGCCAGTTGAATCGTCAGGTAATAAGGGCAGTGGACGCGGTCGTTATGCTTGTTGATGAAACAAAATGTCGACGTCACTTGTTGCTGATTAGATTATGCCAACATGCAAAGTCCATGAAAAAATTACCATCATAGCAGGTGGCTGTTACATCCTTACCGGTACCCAGCCCGGAAATGGTCGCGGTAACCAGGAGTTGCTGGCGCAGATCAATCAGGCCCCGACAATCTTGCACTGCAGCACCAGGGCAGGTGCGCTGCTAATGGGTCTCACGATCTTCCCGGATGACGGTCATAAAAAGAACTGTACAAGTAATGAACAAATATATTCTCGATAAAGTTTGACGTTACCCCCTCGCTTCCGTAGAGTGCACGTCAGCAAGAGTTTCAAGTTAGCGCGGCCTTTGTATATTGTTTGTTCCTTACGGTACTACAGTCACCAAACTTCCCTTCTTTGATATTTGTTGCATTTTCCGAGCATAAGCTCGTCACTAAAATAAAGGTAAGATAAAATGGCTAACGGCACCGTAAAATGGTTTAACGAAGCAAAAGGTTTTGGTTTTATTACTCCCGCTGATGGCGGCAAAGATTTGTTTGCCCATTTCTCCGAAATCGTCGGTGGTGGCTTTAAAACTCTGGCAGAAGGCCAGGCAGTATCCTACACCGCTACTGAAGGTGCCAAGGGTCCTCAGGCTTCACAGATTCAGGCTCTGTAATTACCCCTCCGGTAATTCAAGACCTAAAAAACCCGCTTCGGCGGGTTTTTTTGTACCTGAAGTTTGGTTAAAAAATCAGGTTGTCAGCAGAACAAAAAAACACAGATCCAAAGCAGAAAACTCTCTCCCTAACCTTCCCCTTACGTTATACCCGGCCGGTCGAGTGCTCCCTTAAGCCTGGATTAGGCTGTAGCTGGCGCCAGAGTAATATATATTGTGAACGGGGTGCAGATGGACAGCATCAATAAGTATATAGTTATGCCAACATACATGTTTTCTTACCAGAAAACCCTGACTTCAGAATCTCAGTTATTATCAACCAGCAGCACAATGACCAAGGACTACCAGAATTCAACGATATTAATATTACCCTCACAGTAAAATCAGCATGATTTTACTGGAATAACGCTTGTCACTTGTTTCACAATGGCAATAAGCCAAGGACAGCGGAGGTTAACATGGCAAGCAGTATCGGGTGGGTAGATTTTTCATCTACCGACAGAGAAAAGGTGTCACAAGTGTTGGCCATGCTGCGGGAGCCAGGAACACTGGATGAGCTGGG
>JBFGZI010000192.1:0-4893 GCA_041586855.1 Oceanisphaera sp.
CGATCTATTTGGTTGCTCTGTAAAGGTCGGACAAAGGGCCAGCTCCGCCGACACGCCGTGAATACCTCCATGTAGGCTCAGCCGCACCATCCGTGGTGCGGATGGTCGGCTGAGCAGATCCCTTTGTCCTCCTTGATGCCGCAGAGTCATCTGTGGGCACTGTCTGCAGGCAACTCGGAGTTCCAGATGAGGCAACAGAGAACGGCTCCCACGACCGTGAAATGCCAAGGACGGCATTTCCGAGCCCCCACGGATGGGTTTATGGCGTGTCGAGGGAGGCGGCTGTGTTGCCTCTGGTCTGGGGGCCTCAATATGACCAGATCATTACTGGGATTGGTATTACACATCAGCCCTTTGTCTGACGTTTGCTCTGTTATCAAACATCATAAAAACAAAAGGCGCCCGCAGGCGCCTTGTTTATATTCGGTAAAATAGTTCGGAACAACCGAGTTAGCCGACCAGTGCCAGAAGTACACCGGCGGCGACGGCCGAGCCCAGTACACCGGCGACGTTCGGGCCCATGGCATGCATCAGCAAGAAGTTCTGGTTGTTGGCCTCCAGACCCACCTTGTTGACCACCCGGGCCGCCATGGGTACCGCCGACACGCCGGCCGCACCGATCAGCGGATTGACCTTGCCCCCGGACAGCTTACACATCAGCTTGGCCATCAGCACACCACCGGCGGTGCCGATGGAGAAGGCCACGGCGCCCAGCGCCAGAATGCCCAGGGTATCGATGGTCAGGAACTTTTCCGCCGACAGCTTGGAGCCCACCGCCAGTCCCAGAAAGATGGTGACGACGTTGATCAGCTCGTTTTGCGCCGTCTTGGACAGCCGGTCCACCACCCCGGATTCCTTCATCAGGTTACCCAGACAGAACATGCCGATCAGCGGGGCCGCGGCCGGCAGAAACAGTATGGTCAGAGTCAACACCATCAGCGGGAACAACACCTTCTCCCGCTTGCTCACATGGCGCAGCTGCTCCATCTTGATTTCACGCTCTGCCTTGGTGGTCAGCAGCTTCATGATCGGCGGCTGAATAATAGGCACCAACGCCATGTAGGAGTAGGCTGCCACCGCGATAGCGCCGAGCAAGTCCGGCGCCAGCTTGGAGGCCAGGAAGATGGCCGTTGGACCATCCGCCCCCCCTATGATGGCGATAGCCGACGCATCCGCCAGGGTAAAATCAAAGCCCGGTAGCGCGTTCAGGGCAATGGCGCCAAACAGGGTGGCAAAGATGCCAAACTGCGCCGCCGCGCCCAACAACAGGGTCTTGGGGTTGGCAATCAGGGCACCGAAGTCGGTCATGGCGCCCACCCCCATGAAGATCAGCAAGGGAAAGACACCGGTGCCGATACCCACTTCATAGACGTAATACAGCAATCCGCCCGGATCGGCCATGCCCGCATTGGGAATATTGGCCAGCACACCGCCGAAACCGATGGGCAGCAACAGCAGGGGCTCGAAGCCCTTGGCGATGGCGAGATAGATGAGGCCAAGGCCCACCGCTATCATCACCAGTTGCTTCCAGTGAAAATTGGCCAGGCCGGTTTCCAACCACAGAGTCAGTAACGAGTCCATTTCAGCTCCTTAGGCCAGGCTGACCAGAGGATCGCCAACGGAAACGGCATCGCCCTCTTTCACCAGCACATTCAGCACCTGACCGGCCCGGGCCGCACGCACTTCGGTTTCCATCTTCATGGCTTCCAGGATCAGCAGCACATCACCGGCGACGACCTGTGTACCTGCCTTGGCGACCACCTTGAAGATATTACCGGCCAGCGGAGCCGGCACAGCCTCACCGGAGCCGGCGGGCGCTGGTGAAGCTTGCGGGGCAGCAGCAACCGGCGCGGCTGTACTCTGGGCACTGTGGACGGCGCTGATGCTGCCGGCCGGACCCACTTCCACTTCATAGACCTGACCATCGACCTTGACCGCATAGACCTCGGGGCTTCCCGCCGCCGGCTGGCTGGCAACGGATGCAGGCGCCGCTACCGGCTCGGGCTCGGTGCCAGGGGCCGGTTCGAAGGCGGAAGCATCGTCGCGATGACGGATAAACTTGAGGCCGATCTGCGGGAACAGAGCGTAGGTCAGCACATCATCCACCTCGTCGGTGGCGACTCGCAGCTTTTCTTCTTTCGCCAATGTCTGGAACTCACCGGTCAGCTTGGCCAGCTCGTCGGTCAGCAGATCCGCAGGGCGACAGGTTATCGGCTCGGCGCCGTCCAGCACCCGCTGTTGCAGCTCGGCATTCACCGGGGCCGGGGCAGCGCCGTATTCGCCTTTCAGCACGCCAGCGGTTTCCTTGGTGATACTCTTGTAACGCTCGCCGGTCAGGACGTTGATCACCGCCTGAGTGCCGACAATCTGGGAGGTCGGCGTTACCAGCGGGATAAAGCCCAGATCTTCACGAACCCGGGGGATCTCTTTCAGTACCTCATCCATCCTGTCGGCCGCGCCCTGCTCTTTCAGCTGGCCTTCCATGTTGGTGAGCATGCCACCCGGTACCTGAGACAGCAGGATGCGAGAGTCGATCCCCTTGAGGCTGCCTTCGAATTTGGCGTACTTCTTGCGCACCTCGCGAAAATAGGCCGCAATCTCTTCCAGCTTGAGCAGATCCAGGCCGGTATCGCGCTCGGAGCCCTCTACCATGGCCACCAGGGTCTCGGTGGGCGAATGACCGTAGGTCATGCTCATAGAGGAAATGGAGGCGTCCAGGATGTCGATACCGGCATCGATGGCTTTCATGTGTGTCGGCAAGCTCAGGCCAGTGGTGGCGTGGCAATGCAACGCCAGTGGCAGCTTGACCTCGGCCTTGATGCGCTTGATCAGCTTCTCGGCTTCATAGGGTTTGAGCAGACCGGCCATGTCCTTGATGCAGATGGAATGGCAGCCCATGTCTTCCAGCTTTTTCGCCATGTCCACCCACATCTCCAGGGTGTGCACCGGGGATGTGGTATAGGAGATGGTGCCCTGAGCATGGCCGTCGACCGCCACGGTAGCCTTGATGGCGGTTTCCAGATTGCGTACGTCGTTCATGGCATCGAAGATGCGGAATACATCCATGCCGTTGGTGCGGGCCCGCTCCACAAACTTGTACACCAGATCATCGGCATAGTGGCGGTAGCCCAGCAGATTCTGGCCCCGTAGCAGCATCTGCTGAGGGGTCTTCGGCATGGCTTTTTTCAGGGCGCGCAGGCGTTCCCAGGGATCTTCGCCCAGATAGCGAATACAGGCATCGAAGGTGGCGCCACCCCAGGTTTCCAGCGACCAGTAGCCGATTTCATCCAGCTTTTCGGCGATGGGCAGCATGTCTTCCAGCCGTAAGCGGGTGGCAAGCAAGGATTGGTGGGCGTCACGCAACACCACATCGGTGATGGCAAGAGGTTTGTTCATTTGACTAGCTCCGTTAAGTTCCGTTAAGTTCCGTTTTAGTCAGTTCGGTCGATGCCCTGCCTGACTCAGTCTTTTTTATTGTTTTTGTAGTGATTGATGGCGGCGCCGATGGCAGCCATTTTTTGTGGACTCAGGCCATTGCCGGCAGGCATTGCTGTGGCGGCAACCGGGCTGGATACCGGCTCGGCGGCGACCAGCGATAATACCTTGATCGCCAGAATGGTGAGTGAGAGAAAGGCAAAGACAAACATCATGCCCAGCCCCATCAGTCCGGCGGCCTCGATTAGTTGAGAAGAGACGTTATTCATTGGCATGTTCATGTTCCTTGCAGCCTGCGATTCGACCATGAGCATACCCAGCTTGCCGAGGCATTGGCAATATTGCATGTTCAAAAATGTTGTAAAGATTACAAAAAAATAAACAAAAAGTGCAATGAATCACATTTAAAAGCAAATATTAGACATAATTATTCAATTTTAAATTTTAAAGGTGATTTGTACACAAAAAATAAAAAGGGTTGGTGCAGACAAACGAAGGTGAATTCGGCAGGAAATAAAAACGACAGCAACGAAAAAGCCGGCACTGGGCCGGCCTTTCAATATGGCGCATCCGGGAGGATTCGAACCTCCGACCGCTCGGTTCGTAGCCGAGTACTCTATCCAGCTGAGCTACGGATGCTTTAAATGGCGGTGAAGGAGGGATTCGAACCCTCGATGCGGGTATAAGCCGCATACTCCCTTAGCAGGGGAGCGCCTTCAGCCTCTCGGCCACCTCACCGTGTTTGCAGACAAACAATATGCATGGAAAGGCCGGCTCTTGGCCGGCCTTTCAATATGGCGCATCCTGGAGGATTCGAACCTCCGACCGCTCGGTTCGTAGCCGAGTACTCTATCCAGCTGAGCTACGAGTGCGTTATGTCGAGGCGCGTATAATAGGGATGAGGTATTGATGAGTCAAGGCCTTTTTTCGATAAAAATCCAATCCTTTCAGCCACTTAATGTCTCTGGGCCATTTTGCTTATTTTGCAATCAATTTGACCAATTAAAGTAATGGATACTGGTCAGCAGCAAGCGTGGGCAAGAGCCCAGCCTAGGCCGTAGTCTCCACCAGACTGGCGATCTCCTCACCCACAATCCTGAATAGTTGTTTGAATACCGCCATACACCGGTGAATCGCCCCTAGATCCTGGGCTCGTGCCGCATCTTCCAGTTCGGCGCAAACGTCCCCCAGGGCGCACGCGCCAACTGCCCAGGCCGACCCCTTGAGACGATGAGCCAAATCCCCCAGACGCTTGCAATCCATGGCCTGCAGCGCGTCATCGATCTGCGCGGCCTGCTCCCGTGCTGTACTGAGAAAAAAATCCAGCAGCTGACGCCTGGCCGCCTCATCCTCGCCGACTATGTCGCCCAGTACCGCCGGGTCCAAAACCGCACCGGGCCGACCGTGACACTGCTCAGAAGTGTCTGCCGTCACGACCTCTGACGAGACCTCCTGGTC
>JBFGZI010000193.1:0-4812 GCA_041586855.1 Oceanisphaera sp.
AGCCGGGAAGAGTTTGCCCGTTTTACCCGTCCGCTGATACGTGGCGGCAACGAGATCGGCGGCCTGGGTTGGGCCCCCCGCATCGCGGGGACCGAACGCGCCGAGATGGAAAGCGAGGTCAGGCAGAGCGGCCTGCATGACTTTGCCATCCGCAAGGCCGATCATCAGGGTCGGCTGACGGCGGCGGCACCGGCCGCCTACCATTATCCCTTGCTGTATTCGGAGTTGCGTTCGGGGGAGCCGACACCGGTCCTGGGGCTGGATTTCGGGTACAATCCGGACACCATGGCCGCGCTCCGTCAGGCAAGAGACACGGGCCAGCCGGTGCTGGAGATAAGACAAGCCTCATACAGTGCCGAAGGTGCCCGCAGCGATGATTACCGGCTGTTCTTTCCGGTCTATCAAGCCGGGTTTGTATCCAGTTCGGCCACTCCTGCCGAACGCCGCGCCGCCCTGTGGGGATTTGTCGTGGGCCTCATCTATCTGGATGACATCTATCAGCCGTTGCAGCAACAGGCGGCGCAGCGGGGGATAGGGATAGGCCTCACTCATCCGGATGGCAAATATCTGTCGCTGAGCAACATGATGCCGGAACAGCATCTATCCTATGTCCGCCTGGACAGCCATGTGGGATCCCTGGTCGGCAATGCTTTACGGCTGACCAGCTGGGATCTGCAGCCCTGGGCGGCCGCAGACTCGGTCTCCATGAAGATTTATCTGGGCGGCAGCGTGATTATCCTGCTGCTGTTGTCGGTCTATGTGCTGTCGGCGGCGGGGCAGAATGTACGTATCGGCCGTAAGGTGGCCGCCCGCACCCTGGCGATAGGCCAATCGGAAGCCCGGTTGCGGGGCATCATCGATGGCATGCCCGTGTTTGTGGGGGAAATGACCCCGGACGGCATCCTGATTGAACTCAATCGTTCGGCACTGGAAGGGTTCGGTCTGCGGCGTGAACAGGTTCTTAACCGGCGTTTCGAACAGGCTCCCTGGTTTGCCCATTCGGCGGCATTGCAGGCCCGGCTGCGCGAGGATATCCGGCGGGCGGCGGCCGGTGAGCCGGTGCGTCACGATGTTGAACTGGTGGTTGCCGATGGCACCGCCAAGACCATGGATTTCAGCCTGATGCCAGTGTGGGATGAGCAGGGCCGGGTGGTCAAGCTGATTCCCTCGGCGGTGGACATCAGCGCCCGTCGGCAGATTGAGCTGGCGCTGCTCCGCAGTGAACAGGCACTGAGCGAGAGTAACCAGCAGCTGGAGCTGCGGGTGGCAGAGCGGACCCGCCAGTTGCAGGAAAGTGAACATTTTATCCGGGGCGTACTCGATGCCTTGCCCTCCCATATTGCCGTACTCGACCAGCAGGGAATGATACTGCAGACCAACCAGAGCTGGCACCGTTTTGCGGCAGCCAATGGGGGTGTGGTGGCGGCGGTGAGTGAGGGACAGAATTACCTGGCCCAGTGCGATTATGAGCTGGAAGCCGGGTTCAGCGTTGCGGCCCTGATCCGTGAGGTAATAGCCGGACTACGCACGGAGGCCGGCTTCGAGTATGACTGCCATGGCCCGGATCAGCCACGGTGGTTTCATTGCCGTATCACCCGGCTGTCCGAGGCCGACAAGGTCTGGGTCGTGGTCAGCCACGATGATATTACCACCCGTAAACTGGCTGAACTGGCGATGACGCAACAGGCAGAAGAGCTGGAAAAACGGGTAGTAAGACGGACAGCCGAACTCCAGGCCGCCCGCAGCGAAGCGGAGCGGGCAAACCGGGCCAAGTCGGATTTTCTGGCCACCATGAGCCATGAAATGCGTACCCCCATGAACGGCGTGCTGGGCATGCTCGAGGTGCTGAAACGGCAACACACCCAGGCCGGGCATGAGGAGCAGTTTGCCATCATAGAGTCGTCGGCTCACACCTTGCTGGGGCTGATCGACGATATACTGGATTTCTCGAAAATCGAGGCGGGCCGGCTGGAGCTGGAGCAGTTGCCGCTGTCGTTCGGCGAGCTGGCGCAGGAGGTGTGTGCTGTTTTGAAGCCCATGGCCGACGACAAGCGGGTAGCCGTCAGTTGCCATATAGCCCCGGATGTTCCGTCACAGGTCTATGGCGATCCGCTTCGTCTGCGTCAGATCCTCTATAACCTGTTGGGCAATGCCATCAAGTTCAGCGGCGGTCGTCCGGAACAGCCGGGGCGGGCCGAGCTCCGGGTTGAACTGCATAGCCGGGAGCCATGGTGTCTGAAGCTAATGGTGCTCGATAACGGCATCGGTATCGCCCCGGAGCAGCAGGCCGAGATATTTTCCCCCTTTATACAGGCCGAAAACTCGATTAGCCGCCGCTTCGGCGGTACCGGCCTGGGGCTGACCATCTGTCGGCGTCTGGTTGACATGATGCAGGGTGACATCGGCGTGCAGAGCCACCTCGGCAGGGGGACCACCTTTACCCTGATGCTGCCGGTACAGCTGGCGCCGGCCGCCGTGCCGATGGCGAACGGCAGCCCCTCAACTCCGGCCGGGCATCGGTTGGTGGCACCGGGTCACAGGTCGTCAACAGGAGAGGGGAGTCAGCAGCAGGAGCAGGTGATACTGGTGGCGGAGGATGATCCGACCAACCGAAAGGTGCTCCGGCAGCAATTGGCCCTGCTGGGTTATAATGCGATCATGGCAGAAAGCGGCCAGCAGGCACTTCAGCAATGGCGCAGAGGTGGCTTTTCCCTGTTACTGACCGATCTGCATATGCCGGGAATGGACGGTTATCAGCTGGCGGCGGCGATCCGCCGGGAAGAGCAGGGGCCTCCCATGCCGATTCTGGCCTTGACCGCCGACCGGTTAGGCGTCAGGATGCAGGAAAACTCAGACCTGAACGATTACCTGACCAAACCTATCTCGCTTGACAGGCTCAGCGCCATGTTGCAGCACTGGTTATCGGTGTCTGCGCCGCCTGCCCCTCAGACGGTAGCTGACACGGTGGAGCCGGTGCTGGATATCTCTGTCTTGCATGAGCTGGTCGGCACCGAACCGGACCTGATCCGGGAGCTGCTGACCACCTATCGGGACGGGCTGCAGGAGGTGGAGAGCGCACTTTATCGCGCCCATCAGGATGGTCATCTTGCTCGGGTCGCCGAGCTGGCGCATCGGTTAATGTCTTCTTCCCGCATGGTCGGTGCCCTGGTTCTGGCGGAACTGTGTGCGGAGCTGGAGGAACAGAGCCGGCATCAGACACAAAATGGGCTGGCTCCGCTGCTCAGGCAGTTTGAGGTACAGAAAAAAAAGGTAGAGGCTTCTCTCGCTGAATTACTGGCAGGAGCGGCTAGTGACTAACAATCAAGAAAATACGGTACGAGGCAGCACCTGATATGAAGATCCTGGTGATCGATGATGACCCTTTTATTCTCAAGGTATTGACGCGCCAGCTGACCCTGGCCAGCAGCAAGGAAATTGTTGCCTGTTCTTCTGCCGAACAGGCCTTGAGTCTGCTGGAGCAGGCCGGTGGCACCATCGGCCTGGTGATACTGGATCTGCAGATGCCGCAGATGGACGGCATTGAATGTGTACGCTACCTGGCTCATCTCGGCTATCAGGGGCAAGTATTGCTGCTCAGTGGTGAAGATGAACGTATTCTGTCGACCGCTCAGTCCCTGGCCAGGGCCCATGGTCTGAACGTGCTCGATGCGATCAAGAAGCCGATTTCCTTTGAACGACTCTGCCAGGTGCTGGCACAGGGCCAGTCGGCACCCTTGTTGTCGAAACGAGGCCAGAGTGACTTGTGCGACCCGGCCGACTTGGCCAGGGGGATAGCCGCCGGTGAACTGATCAACCATTATCAGCCCAAGGTGGTCCTCGCCAACGGGGCTGTGGACGGGGTCGAGGCACTGGTGCGCTGGCAGCATCCCCGGAATGGCATTATCTATCCGGATCAGTTTATCTCGGTGGCCGAACAGCACGGCATGATCGAAGAGCTGAGCCGCTGCGTGATGCGCCAGGCGCTGACCGATGCCCGTTTGTGGCGGCAGCACGGCCTCAGCCTCAATATCGCCATCAACGTCACCATGACCAACATCAGCTCCTTGTTGTTCCCCGAGTTTGTCACCCAGATGGCGATGGAAACCGGCATGCCGCTGGATCATCTGATCCTGGAAGTGACCGAAGGTCAGTTGATGGCCGAGCCGCTCAAGGCGCTCGATAGCGTGACCCGGCTGCGACTGAAGCGTATTGGCCTCTCTATCGATGACTTTGGCACCGGTTATTCTTCCCTGGCCCAGCTGAGAGACATCCCCTTCAATGAGCTCAAGATAGACCGAAGCTTTGTGCACCAGGCCAGCCAGGATCCGACTCGCAAGGCCATTTTCGACTCAACCCTGGCCATGGCCGAGCAGCTGGGGATGAGCACGGTGGCGGAGGGCGTCGAAGATGCCGAAGACTGGGACTACCTGCAAAAGACAGGCAGATGCCAGCTGGCCCAGGGGTATTTTATTGCCCGGCCCATGCCGGCCGAACAGATGATCGACTGGATGCAGCAGTGGAGCCATCGCCTCGAAGGGCTGATCGCCCCTCGGAATAAATAACCCTGAATGAAAGTAACCCTGAATGGTAGATGAGCCGCTATCGGTGTCTTGTGATCCCTGGCGCCCGATGGCGCGTCTCGCGTCGCCGCGTACCGCCTTGCGCGTCATGGTGTTAGTGCTTGGCTATGGGGCGCTGGCCGAATTGGGCATGTGGCTGGCAACCCCGCCTGTGTATGCGGCGCCGGTCTGGCCGGCCGCCGGTCTGGCCCTGTTTGGTCTGCTGATCTGGGGCCGACACTACTGGCCGGCG
>JBFGZI010000194.1:0-4790 GCA_041586855.1 Oceanisphaera sp.
ATTAACGCTGCGATCAACATTAAAGCCGCCGGGCTGGCGGTGTTAGCCCTTGGAGAGCACGTAAGAGGCATGGGGTTAATCTCCGTGTCCGGTTCTCGGTGAATTGGGAATCCCCTTCCTTCAGGGAGGGGAGCAGTCAAGCTCCTGCGCAGACCCATGATTTAACACATGCTTTAACACGTGCTTTAACAATAGCAAAACACTGAGATTTATCCGGCAGGGCAGGATAGTGGCGCCGACCTTTGGTATCATCGCCCTTCTCGAGCGGCGCGAGCTGCGGTTGCAATGCCCGGACAAGCCCGGGCGCATTGTCGAACACTGAGACGGATATTCTGTCGGAGCTGCTATGTATCTGATTAGAGATGTTAAAGAAACCGACCTCAGCAGCCTGGAGCTGATCTATCACGACGCCGTGATGGAGCAGGGGCGGCGAGGCTACAGTGATGAACAGGTGTCGTTATGGGCATCATTCCCCTATTTGTACCCCACCGACTTCAGCACCCTGGTGCAGGCCGGTTATACCCGGGTCATGGCGTTCAACCGGATACCAGTGGCCTTTGCCACCCTGTATCCCGATGATCACCTGGCGCTATTATATGTGCTGGCCGGCCATGCCGGGCGTGGACTGGCCGGACGCCTGTGTGATGACATGGAGCAGGAGGCAGGTCGTCGTGGCGTGGCCTGTTTGCGCACCGATGCCAGCCTGCTGTCTCGACCCGTGTTTGAACAGCGCGGATACCGGCTGATAGAGCAAGAGCAGGTAGAGAAGGCGGGTCAGCAATTTACCCGTTTTGTCATGGAAAAATCATTGCCCTCGCTGGCTATCTGAGTACTGGCGCAGATCGGGAGTTTGCCGCAGAATAGCGGCTCCCCGCCAAGGGGGAGATTTCATTTATTCCGGGGTAGGAGAGCACCAGTGGCCAAGCCGAAAGACACCTATTATCTGACCGCTCATTGTCCGGGTAGTCTGGGCACAGTAGACGTAGTAACCCGCTACCTGCGCGAGCAGGGTTGCTATGTGGTGGAAATGCAGACCTTCGACGATGTGCTGAGCGGACACTTCTTCATTCGGGTGGAATTTCGTCCACCCCGAACGGCTCCCTTTGACGAAGCGGCTTTTCAACGCGGCCTGCAGCCCAGAGCCGCACAGTTC
Organism: Oceanisphaera sp.; assembly: GCA_041586855.1. Taxonomy (GTDB): domain Bacteria; phylum Pseudomonadota; class Gammaproteobacteria; order Enterobacterales; family Aeromonadaceae; genus Oceanimonas. Next base: position 1,154 of record JBFGZI010000194.1, read on the forward strand.
AAGATGCAATGGGAGCTGGCCGCCGCCGAAGTCCGCCCCAATGTGGTGATCATGGTCTCCCGGCTCGATCATTGTCTGAATGACCTGCTCTATCGTTATCGCACCGGTCAACTGGCCATCGAAATCCCGGCCATCATTTCCAACCACCCGGATCTGCAGCGGTTGGCCGACTGGCATCATATTCCCTTCTATCATCTGCCGGTGAACGACGACAACCGGGCCGAGCAGGAAGCCCAGGTACTTGGCGTCATCAATGAATGCGAAGCCGACCTGGTGGTGCTGGCGCGTTACATGCAGGTGCTGAGCCCGGAGCTGTGCGCCGCCCTGACCGGCAAGGCCATCAATATTCATCACTCCCTGCTGCCCGGCTTCAGAGGCGAGCGCCCTTATCATCAGGCCTACGATAAAGGCGTCAAGCTGGTGGGGGCCACGGCGCACTACATCAATAACGATCTGGACGAAGGCCCCATCATCACCCAGGGGGTGGAAGTGGTGGATCACAGCCATTATCCGGAGCAGTTGACCGCCAGAGGCCAGGATATAGAGTGCATTACCCTGGCCCGTGCGGTGCAATATCATATCGAGCGTCGGGTCTTTCTGCATAACGGCAAGACGGTGGTTTTTACCCACTGAGCCGGGCACACATCCAATACCTATCGGAGCTTATTCATAGATGAACAAAACCCTGGTCGCCGGCTTGCTGGCGCTGGCCCTGGCTGGCTGTGCCAGCAAGCAGCCGGAACAGCCTTTTACCCTGACCCTGGCCCATATCAACGACACCCATTCGCATTTTGACCCGACCGACGCGCGAGTGACGCTGGGCAATATGGCGGTGTTTACCCGTATTGGGGGGCACCCTCGCCTGCTGAGTCATGTCAAGGCACTGCGCCAGCAGGCGCAAGAGGCCGATCAGCCGTTGCTGTTTGTACACGGCGGAGATGCCTGGCAGGGAACCGGCTATTTCAAACTCAACCGGGGCGAGATGAACGCCGATATATTGAGCCGGATGCAGCTGGATGCCATGGCGCTGGGCAACCATGAATTTGATCTCGATAACGGTCGCCTGTCTGCCTTTATTCAGAGCGTCAACTTTCCGGTGCTGGCCGCCAACCTGGATGCCAGTCAGGATCCGGACCTGAACGGCCTGGACAACCTCAAGCCCTATGTGCTTTATGCCTTCGACGGCAATGAAAAAGAGCGGATAGAGAGCGTCGAGGATGCCGGCAAGCGTCCTGTGGTGGCGGTGATGGGGCTGGTGCTGGAAGACATGACAACCATTAGCCCTAATGTCGGCAAGCTGCGTTTCGAGCGGGAAGTCAACAGCGCTCAGAATACCGTCAATACCCTGCGCGAGCAGGGCGTTAAATACATAGTGGCAGTGACCCACCTGGGGCTGGAGCGAGATCAGCATCTGGCCCGGAAGGTCAACGGCATCGACCTGATCGTCGGCGGCCATTCCCACAGTCTGCTCGGTGACTTCAGCAACCTCGGCTGGGGTGACGGCGACCCCTATGCCCGCCAATTCAATAATCCGGACGGGCTCGGCACCACCTGTGTGGTGCAGGCCGGTCGGTTTGCCCAGGCCATGGGGCAGGTGAATGTCACCTTTACCTCCGATGGCCGGGTCAGCCGCTGTGAAGGGGGCAACACCCTGTTGTCGGACAACGTCTTCTACCGTGATATTCGCCGGGGTGATAACCATAGCTTGAACGAGGCGCAGCGGCAGCGAGTGATGGCCGCCATCGAGGCCGAGCCTAATATCAAAATGGTGGCGGAAGACCCGGCGCTGCGCGCCCATATCGATGAAGAGTATCGCCCGGTGCTGGCCAACGCCTATGGCGAGGTGATCGGTCATGTGCCTTTTCCGTTAACCCATGTGCGGCTGCCGGTCGATGGCAAGGGCTCTCAGCTGGCCCCCCTGGTGGCGGCCAGCCAGTTGTACTGGGTCAACACCCCACAAGTACAGGCAGTGACCGGCCGCCGCGCCGATTTTGCCCTGGTGGCCGCAGGTTCGGTGCGCAACAGCCTGGAGCCGGGCGCGCTCACAGAGGGCAATATCGGCCTGGAGCTGTTGCCCTTCGCCAACCCCCTCAGCCTGATAACGCTCAGCGGTCGTCAGGTGGCGGGCCTGCTGCTGGAAACCCTGAACGGGGCGCTGGCGGCAAATGGCCATAGCGGCAAGTTTCCCTATGCCGCCGGTTTACGTTACCAGTTCAACGAAACCACCCTGGGTCGGGGTTATCTCAACCGCATCGAATATCTGGATAACGGCCAGTGGCAACGTCTGGAGCCAGACGCCAGTTACCAGGTGGTAATGAACAGTTATCATGCTTCCGGCAACGATGGCTGGAATACCCTTTATGCCCGGCAGCAGATACTGACCGACCGGCTGGATCTGGCGTTCGTCAATGGTAAGCTGAGTGTGTTTCCGGTGGCTCGGCTGAGCAAAAACGGGCAGGGCGCCATCGAGGTGCACTACATCCAGCAGGCACTGAACTGCAAATCGACCAGGGTCGCCTGCAACACCGATGCCCGGGCCTTTATCGATTATGTACGAGCGCGCCGGCCGGTACTGACGGCCCTGCCCGAATCGGGCGTGACCCTCAAGCGACTGTAAATACAATAAGCCCGGCCTGACCGGGCTTGTTCGTTAACGAGCATAGCGCTTCTGTCATCGACGAGGGAGTGTTGAGGTCTGTTTGGATCTTGTTCTGGTGTCGGGCCTGCAGGGTGAGTCTCACCTCTGGCTCGACATCGATTTTCATTCCTGTCAAACTCGCCGTTATCGCATTGTTATTAAAAATCGTTATCAAAAAACCTGCTATGTTTACATACCCTATTGAGTCTTTTTTGGGAGTCGAATCATGAAGCCAGTCATTGTCTCAGCGCGAGACCGACGCTTTTTGCCGACCTTTGCCCTTGGCCTGCTGTTGTTAGCCTGGAGTTCTCTGCTGTTTGCCGCCGATCCCCTGCCTGCGCCCCAGGGGCGGGTGGTATTGACCGTCACCGGCAAGCTTGCGGTGACCAATGCCGGGAACAAGGCCGAATTCGATATGGAGATGCTGTCGGCTTTTCCGCGGCATGAATTCAGTACCACTACCCCCTGGACGGAAGGACGGCACCACTTTCGCGGTGTGCTGCTGAGTGACCTGCTGCGGCGAGTAGGGGCCGAGGGAAGCGAAGTCAGGGCGATGGCCCTGAACGATTACCATTATGATATTGGAAGGGAGTTGGTGACAGAGCTGCCCTTGTTGTTGGCGACGCACCTGGACGGCCAGCCCATGAAAATCCGGCATAAGGGGCCGGTCTGGCTGATGCTACCCTTGTCTGATCAGCCCCGTTTAGATACCAAGCGCTATCACGAACTGCTGATCTGGCAGTTGAAAAATCTGGACGTGCGCTAACGGTGAAATCCTTCAAACTGATTGGCCTCACCATCATAGCGCTGATATTCGGTGCCAGCTCGCTGTACAGCTACAACCGGGATCTGGAGGTAGTGCGCTACGTGTCGGCCACCATGAAGGCCGTTGGCTGGACCAGCTCCGAGCTGGAAATGGAAGTGCTCAAGTTTGATCATGCGCTAACGGCGCTGGCGGCCCATACCGCCGACGAAGACGATGTCCGGCTGCGCTTCGAG
>JBFGZI010000195.1:0-4780 GCA_041586855.1 Oceanisphaera sp.
CCTCACCCCTCACGGAACTATTTACTCGATGGGAAAGCCGGCTTTCTCTGCGGCCTTGGCCTTGTTGATCATGGGGGTGATGGTCATGCCCTGCACTATGATGGAAAACAGCACAATAGCGTAGGTCATCATCAGGATCAGGTCCCGCAGTTCAACCTGACCGTCGGTGCCAAGCTTGATGCCGGTGGGGATCGACAGCGCCATCGCCAGTGACAGGCCGCCGCGCAGACCACCCCAGGTCAGGATCCGTATCGAATACTTGTTGTAGCTGCGGAAACGGCGAAAGCCGACATAGGGCAGGGCGACACTGACGAAGCGACCGGCCAGCACCAGCGGAATACCGCACAGCACCAGAATCCAGGCCTGCCAGTGGAACTGTACCAGCAGCATAGCCAGACCAATCAGCAGGAACAGCAGGGCGTTCAGAAACTCGTCCAGCAAATGCCAGAACTGATCCAGGTATTTCGAGCTCTGCTCAGTGAAGCCGGTGTGGCGGGTCCAGTTACCAATCATGATACCCGCCACCACCATGGCCAGGGCACCGGAGAACCCCAGCATATTGGCCAGGGCAAAGCCGGCGGTCGGGATGCACAGGGTCATCAACAGCTCCATGGAGCCGTCGTCGGTGGCGCTGATCATGATGTGACTCATCAGCCCCAGCAGGGCACCGAACACGATGCCGCCGATGGCTTCATGGGTGAACAGGGTCATCACAGAGCCGAAGGTCGCTTCATTGCCGTTGAAGGCCACCGCAAAAATGGTCAGGAAGATGACCAGGCCGATACCATCGTTGAACAGCGACTCGCCTTCAATCTGGATGGCTATTTGCTCGGGAGCACCCAGCTTCTTGACGATGGCCAGCACGGCGATGGGATCGGTGGGGGAAATCAGTGCCCCGAACAGCAGGCAGTAGATAAAGGGCAGGGGAATGGCGGCCACATAGGCCAGCAGCCACAGACCGCCGGCCACCATCAGCGTTGAAATCAGCACGCCGATGAGCACCAGTACCGAAATTTCCCACTTCTGACTCTTCAGGGCCGGTAGATTGATGCCCAGGCCGCCTGCAAACAGTAGAAAGCCGAGAATGCCCTGCAGCAGAAACTCGCCGAAGTCGATAGTTTCGAGGGTGGCAGTAGCATGCAATTGCAGCTCGGGCCAGGTCGTTTTACCGAGGATCAGCATCAGGATGGAGATAAGAAGGGCGCCGGAGGTAATGGCGATGGTAGTCTGGATTTTCATTATGTATTGATTGACGAAAGCGATGGTAATAGCCATCGCCGCCAGAATACACAGGGTGTAATAGACGCTCATAAAGGCACTTCCGCAGAGATTTTATTTTATTTGCAAGCTAGGTTGGCCGGTCTTTGCCGGTGGTGCATAGTGTGCCCTAACAACACGGGTTTTCACTAGCTAAAATGCGGTTAATTTACGCATTTTTACCGTTGATATGACCTTTGTCATGCATCGGCCTTGTAGATGGCTGGATTTCCAGCTTCGTATTTTGTGATAGCATGGACTTTGCTTTCAGGAATCAGGTTGTAACAGGAGTTATTAGTGTCCAGATCCCCCGTTTTTTCTTTGCTCGAACAGGCGCTAGCCGAACGTATTTTGATTATCGATGGGGGCATGGGCACCATGATCCAGTCACATCGACTGGACGAGGCGGCCTACCGGGGCGAACGCTTCGCCGACTGGCCATCGGACTTGAAAGGTAACAACGACCTGCTGGTGCTGACCCAGCCCGAGATCATCGCAGGGATTCACAGCGATTATTTCGCCGCCGGCGCCGATATCATCGAAACCAATACCTTCAACGCCACCAACATCGCCATGGCGGATTACCAGATGGAGTCGCTGGCGGCGGAGATCAACCGGGAAGCGGCGCGGCTGGCACGTAAGGTGGCCGATGAGTGGACCGCAAAAGAGCCGCACAAGCCGCGCTTCGTGGCCGGGGTACTGGGGCCGACCAACAGAACCGCGTCCATTTCGCCGGATGTGAACGATGCGGGGTATCGTAATGTCACCTTCGATCAGCTGGTGGAGGCCTATACCGAGTCGACCCAGGCGCTGATCGACGGCGGCGCCGATCTGCTGATGATCGAAACCATCTTCGATACCCTCAACGCCAAGGCGGCGGTGTTTGCCATCGAAGGGTTATTCGAGCGACAGAAGATACGGCTGCCGGTGATGATCTCAGGCACCATCACCGATGCCTCGGGCCGTACCCTGACCGGACAGACCACCGAAGCCTTCTATCACTCGCTGCGCCATGCCCAGCCCATTTCCTTCGGCCTGAACTGCGCCCTGGGGCCCGATGAATTACGTCAGTACGTGGCCGAGCTGTCCCGTATCAGCGAAACCTATGTGTCCGCCCACCCCAATGCAGGCCTGCCCAACGCCTTCGGTGAATACGATCTGGAAGCCGATGAAATGGCCGGCCATATTCGCGAGTGGGCCGAAAGCGGCTTCCTCAACCTGGTGGGCGGTTGCTGTGGCTCTACTCCCGAACACATTCGCGCCATGGCCGAGGCGGTAGCGGGCATCAAGCCCCGGGTGTTGCCTGAACTACCGGTAGCCTGTCGTCTGTCTGGCCTTGAGCCGGTACAGATCACGGCCGAGACTATGTTCGTCAACGTCGGCGAGCGAACCAACGTCACCGGTTCGGCCAAGTTCAAGCGGCTGATCAAGGAAGAAAAATACGACGAGGCGCTGGAAGTGGCGCTGCAGCAGGTGGAAAACGGCGCCCAGATCATCGACATCAACATGGATGAGGGCATGCTGGACGCAGTGGCCTGCATGACCCGTTTCCTCAACCTGATCGCCGGCGAACCGGACATTTCCCGGGTGCCTATTATGATCGACTCCTCCAAGTGGGAGGTGATCGAGGCCGGTCTCAAGTGCATTCAGGGCAAGGGCATCGTTAACTCCATTTCCATGAAGGAGGGAGAAGCACAGTTTATCGAGCAGGCCAGACTGGTGCGTCGTTATGGTGCCGCCGTTATCGTGATGGCGTTCGATGAGGTGGGCCAGGCCGATACCCGGGAGCGCAAGTTCGAAATCTGTCAGCGTGCCTATCGCATTCTGGTGGATCAGGTGGGCTTTCCGCCGGAAGATATTATCTTCGATCCCAATATCTTCGCGGTCGCCACCGGCATCGAGGAGCACAACAACTATGCGGTCGACTTCATCGAAGCGGTCAAGGACATCAAGGACAACCTGCCTCATGCGATGATTTCCGGTGGTGTATCCAACGTGTCGTTTTCGTTCCGCGGCAACGATGTGGTGCGTGAGGCCATTCATGCAGTCTTCCTCTACCATGCGATCAAGAACGGCATGGACATGGGTATCGTCAATGCCGGTCAGCTGGCGATTTACGAAGACATAGAGCCCGAGCTGAAGGAAAAAGTCATCGCCGTGGTGCTCAACGAGAACGACGGCGCCACCGAGGCGCTGCTCGAGATCGCCGAGCGTTATCGCGGCAGCGGCGCCCAGGCGGCGGATCCCAGGGATCTGGAATGGCGCAGCTGGCCGGTGAACGAGCGGCTGGCGCATTCCCTGGTCAAGGGGCTGACCGACTTTATCGAGGAAGATACCGAAGAGGCCAGGGCGCAGGCGGTGCGGCCGCTGGACGTGATTGAAGGTCCCTTGATGGACGGCATGAACGTGGTCGGTGACCTGTTCGGCGAGGGCAAGATGTTCCTGCCCCAGGTGGTCAAGTCGGCTCGGGTCATGAAGCGGGCCGTGGCTTATCTCAACCCCTTTATCGAGGCCAGTAAAGAAGTTGGTCAGACCAACGGCAAGATCGTCATGGCCACGGTAAAGGGCGATGTGCACGACATCGGCAAGAATATCGTCGGCGTGGTACTGCAGTGCAACAACTTCGAAGTAGTGGATCTGGGGGTCATGGTGTCCTGCGAGCAGATCCTGAAGACGGCCCGGGAAACCAATGCCGACATGATAGGTCTGTCCGGCCTGATCACCCCCTCGCTGGATGAAATGGTGCATGTGGCCAAGGAAATGCAGCGTCAGGGTTTCACCATACCGCTGCTGATCGGTGGTGCCACCACCTCCAAGGCCCATACTGCGGTCAAGATCGAACAGAACTACGACGAGCCTGTAGTCTACGTGTCCAATGCCTCCCGCGCCGTGGGCGTGGTACAGACCCTGCTGAGCGCTGAAAACAAGCCGGCCTTCGTCGAGCGGCTGAACAAGGAATACGATGTGGTGCGGGACCAGCATGCCCGCAAGAAGCCGCGTACCAAACCGGTGACCCTGGCCGAAGCTCGCGCCAACAAGGTGGCCATCGACTGGCAGACTTACACGCCACCGGTGCCGGCCAAACCAGGCATTCACGAGTTTCATGAAGTGCCGATTTCGGTGCTGCGCGAGTACATAGACTGGACGCCCTTCTTCCTGACCTGGTCGCTGGCGGGCAAGTATCCGCGCATCCTGGAAGACGAGGTGGTGGGCGAAGAAGCCAAGAAGCTGTTTCGTGACGCCAACGACATGCTGGATAAACTGGAGGCCGAGGGTGAACTACGTTGCTCCGGAGTCATGGGCCTGTTCCCGGCTAACAGCGTCGAAGACGATGTGGAGATCTACACCGACGAGTCTCGCACCCAGGTGCTGCATACCTTGCGGTTCCTGCGTCAGCAGACCGAGAAGAAAGACGGCTTCCCCAACTACTGTCTGGCCGACTATATTGCCCCCAAAGGCACCAAGCCCGACTATGTGGGCGGTTTTGCGGTCACCGGCGGCATCGGTGAAGATGACATAGTCC
>JBFGZI010000196.1:0-4778 GCA_041586855.1 Oceanisphaera sp.
CATGAGATCGGCAAACAGAATAAACAGCGAGGTCACCACGAAAAAGGACAGGAAGAACGCCGTTTTTTCGATCCAGATGCCCTCGAAGAAGGTCTGGAGCAGATGAGTGATAAAAGGCGTGAAGGCGGCTTCCCCCAGAATCCCCCCCAGTATCGCCACGGCATTGAGCCCTATCTGCACCACGGTAAAAAAGTTACCTGGCTGTTCCTGCAGCATCAGCACCTTTTCGGCATTGGGATCACCATCGCTGGCCATTAATCGCAGTTTCATTTTTCTTGATGCGGCCAGGGCAATTTCCGATACCGAAAAGAATGAACTGATAGCAACCAGCAGAAGGAGTACCAGCAGGTTCTCAAATAACGTCATAGTGATGTACACCGGTAAAAGAAAGGGAAGCAAAGCCGAAAAAACAGGCTCAGGATATCATGGCATATAGAATTTAACAGAAGCAGGGCTGCGGTTTAGGACAGGATCTGAGATGATTTCAAGAAAGTGCTGTAAAAAGAAAAACATTGTCGTGATACTGGTAACCTCTCGACAAAGAAGCCCAAAATGAGTCTATTTTCTGGGCTCGAACATTCAGATAATCAAGCGTACGGATAATACCAATGTTGATAAGACGATTATTACTCGGCTGGATACTGTCCGGGCTGATGCTGCCCGTCTGGGCTATGGAACACCACCTGGACCACTGGTCTTTTCAGGAATATCTGGATGCGTTTCCCCAACAGCGAAAACTGTCCGATGCCTTTTCGGCGCGGATTCGGCAAGCCGCCGAGCCCTGGACGACACCAACAGACAGGCCGGTACGTATCGCCATGCTTATTCCCGACCAGCAGGTATCTGATTATTGGTTGCGCAACCGGCAAAGCTTCACCAGCCGCCTGCAGGAAATAGGTCTGCCCTTTAGCCTGGAAAACTACTCATTCCAACCGGAAACCGCCCAAAGGGAACAGGAGCGGCAGCTGGTTAAGGCCCTGAACGGCGATCCCGACTACCTCGTCTTTACCCTGAACTCGCTGCGTCACCGGGTATTGATAGACAAGATAATGGCTCGTGGCCGCCCCAAGCTGATCCTGATGAATATCACCACACCGCTGAAACACTGGGGAAAAAAACAGCCGTTTTTCTACGCTGGATTCGATCACCAGCAAGGAACCCGGCTCTTGACCGATGCCCTTAACAAGGTGACCGGACCGCAGGCCAATTACCTGATGCTGTATGGCACCCGGGGGTATGTCAGCCAGGCAAGAGGGGATGAATTTATCCGGCTGACATCAAACCAGCCCGGCTTTACCCTGCGCCAGGCTTTTTATACCGATGTAAACCGGGAGAAAGCCCGTCAGGCTGTACTGCAGACGCTGGCAACCAAGCCGGATATCAACCTGATTTATGCCTGCACCACGGATATCGCCCTTGGCGCCATCGACGCCCTGCAAGAATTGAACAAGGAAGACAAGATTATCCTCAATGGATGGGGAGGAGGCAGCGCCGAGCTTGAGGCCCTGGCGCAGGGCCACCTGGATCTGACCGTGATGCGCATGAACGATGATAACGGTGTTGCCATAGCGGAAGCCATCCGTCTCGATCAGGAAGGAAAGGCCCATCTTGTCCCCCAGGTCTACAGCGGGGACTTCGCCATCGTTGACAAAGACACTCCCCCCGCAGAACTGGAGCGCCTTAAAGCCCATGCTTTCCGTTACTCGAAATAGCCCTCGCGGCAGACGCTTGCTCAGGCAGATGCTGGTGGCGCTGCTGCCTGCATTTCTGTTGCTTGCCGTGGCCTTGCTGACGCTGACCTATAACAGTACTTCAAACATGGTCGATGAAAGTATTCGCCATCAATTACAGGAAACCAACAATCGGTTACAGAGCCGCCTCGACAGCTATCTGAGCGGCCTGGATAACCTGTTATCAACCATGTCCGAACATCCAGAGCTGGCAGGTCCCCTGCTCCGTGACGACAGGGGAGCGGCCAGGGACCTATTGCAGAAGACGCTGAATCATAGTTATGGTGAATACCTGGATTTGCTGGTACTGACACGACAGGAGCAGTATTGGGCAAACATGAACTCTCCCCTCTATCTGCTGGAACACCGGCTGACATCGCTGATTGCCGACACCCCCTTCTATAACAAATGGTCCAGTATCGAGCTGGATCCCTCACCCACCCCCTTAACGGCCCTTATACAGCGCTATCCCATACTGTCGCCGGATTCGGGCCAGGTAGTAGGCAGCCTGTTCGGAGGCCTGGTTCTGAATGACAACCTGACCCTGTTAAACCTGTTGGGGCAGGGACTCCAGAACATCAATATACAGCTGATCTTGCACGGAAAGCCGGTAGGGCCGACCTTTATCAACGGTGACATACCTTCCGAAATGTTCACCCAGGCCCTGTCCAGCCAGCGCCCCCATGGCCAGAACCATGGCTATTATTTCAGCCTGCAGCCCCTGCTTATCAATGGTGAGCAGAGCGAACTGCAACTCTTGCTGCTGACCGATGACACCATGTTCCAGCAATTACAACAGTCCTACGGCTACCACACCCTGCTGGCATTGATAATGGTATTGATCACCGCCCTGGCCCTGTCACTCTATGCCCTGAGTCTGATCTCCTCACCATTGGTCAGCCTGACCCGGTTTGCCAAGCAGGTGAGTCATGGTCAGGCCGCCTCTTTTCAGCCCGGTCGCATCGAGGAGTTCAACCTTCTGGGAACCAGCCTGGAACAGGCCGAAAAATCACTGCGTCTTCAAAGGCTGGTGCTCGAAAACATGACGGAGGCCGTGGTGATCTTCGATCGAGCTCACCACCTTGTCTATGTCAACCAGGCCTATACCAAGATTACCGGCTATACCCAGGATGAAGTAGCTGGCCTGACGCCATCCCGCACCTTACACCTTGAGTCGGGCGACACGTCACTGCAGCTCCCATGGCAAACGGTCAATGCAACCGGCTACTGGCAGGGAGAGATATCCGGCCGGGTAAAAAATGGGATCTCTAATCCTCTGTGGTTGTCGATTACCGCCCTCAGAGACACCGACAACGAGATAAGCCATTATGTTGTCGTCTTTTCGGATATATCCATACTCAAGAATACCCAGCAGCAACTGCAGAAAATGGCCCATTACGATCCGCTGACGGGCCTTGCCAACCGCAGTTTGTTCAATGAATTGCTCGCCCATAACCTGAGCCGGGTTGAACGCCATGACACCGGCCTCACCATGATGTTTATCGATCTGGACAAGTTCAAACATATCAATGACAACCTGGGACATGCTGCGGGAGATGAACTGCTTAAGGCAGTAGCCCACCGACTCCGGCAACACAGTCGAAGCGAAGATATACTCTGCCGTTTTGGCGGAGATGAATTTATCCTGGTACTCACCAGCCCCTTGTCACACCAGCAGGCCATGCTCACGGCACAGCGTATCGTCAATGCCTTTTCCGACAAACCATTCCAGATACAAGGACAATACCGTTATGTCAGCATCAGTATCGGACTCGCTTGTTATCCTGAACATGGCAGGGATCAGGACATTCTGATTAAGAACGCAGATACCGCCCTTTATCAGGCCAAGGAGCAGGGACGTAATCAGGTACAGGTATTTAACGCCGGGATGGATCTACAGACCCAGGCACTGATAAAGATGACCACCGAATTACGACTGGCCGTTGAACAGGGACAGATGGAACTTCATTATCAGCCCCAGTTTTGTCTCCGCCATGGCAGCCTGGTCGGGGTTGAAGCCCTGGTACGCTGGAACAAACCGGGGGTTGGACTGGTCTACCCCGGGGATTTCATTCCTCTTGCCGAAAACACCGGGATCATAGCCCCCCTGGGTAAATGGGTGCTGAAAGAAGCCAGCCATCAGCTCAGTGTCTGGCGACAGGCTGGATTTAACAACATCCGGATGGCAGTCAACCTGTCCCCCCGTCAGCTCCGGCAGTCCGGTCTGGCGGCGGATATCGCCGGTATACTGCAGCAGCTGGAGCTGGATCCCGATATGCTGGAGCTGGAAATTACAGAGAGCATGCTGATGGAGGACATGGATACCGCCATCACCACCATGACGGAGCTGAACCAGCTGGGAATACACCTGGCCATAGACGATTTCGGGACCGGTTATTCCTCCCTCGCCTATCTGAAAAATTTTCCGATACGCCGACTCAAAATCGATAAATCCTTTGTCCAGGGTCTGACACCAGATACTGAGGATAGCCCCATTATCAGCGCCATCATCAACCTGGCTCACAACATGAATCTCGCCGTTATCGCCGAAGGCATAGAGAATGAAGCCCAGCTTGAATACCTGCGTCAACTGGGCTGTGATGAAGGACAGGGTTATCTTCTTGCCAGGCCCATGCCAGCCGTAGACATGGATAAACTGTTACGGGAAGACCGGCCCTTGGTCGAACAAAATCGGTAGCCATAAAAAAGCGGTCCTGGTCGATATGGTTCCGACCAAGACCGCTTGAGGTGATCCAAACAAACCTTGCTCAATACTTATACCTATCCCATTAAACAACCGATCGGTCTTCATCCCGGACAAAGGGCCCGCTCCACCGACCCGCTCAAGCACCTCCTTGTGACGCTCAGCACATGACATCCGATCGCCATGGACGGCGGTCAGATGGCATGTCCGAGCTTACATGGGGCGAGCTTGTCTCGCCGTGACGAACAGTTTCAGCCTGACCGAACATCCAGTGAATGTTCGCAGCAGGTTGAAACTGTGAGTGTCGTTTATCCGTAGCGTGTCGAGGGAGGTGGCTGTGTTGC
>JBFGZI010000197.1:0-4773 GCA_041586855.1 Oceanisphaera sp.
CACGGCCTCAAGCCGCTGGTACGAGGCCTGGCCAACCAGAAGCAGAACATGACCCGCTTTATCGTGGTGGCGCGCAAGCCGGTGGAAGTGGCGGCCCAGATCCCCGCCAAAACCAGCTTCATCATGTCGACCGGCCAGCAGAGCGGCGCCCTGGTGGAAACCCTGCTGGTGCTGCGCAGTCATCACATCACCATGACCAAGCTCGAGTCCCGCCCCATTATCGGTAACCCCTGGGAAGAAATGTTCTACGTGGATGTGGCGGCCAACGTCAACAGTGACGAGATGCAGGCGGCACTGAAAGAGCTGAAGGACATAGTCCGCTTCATCAAGATACTGGGCTGTTATCCCAGTGCCGAGGTGGCGCCGACCCGTATTCCGTCCCGGGCGCTGAGCCAGGGCAACGGCAACACCTTGACACCGCAGCCCCACAAGCAGGCCGACAATAACGCCGGAATACCACTGCAGATCGGCCGCTTTTACATGAGTCGTCAGGAGCCGCTGCTGACGGCCATGCTGGCAACCTGGCCAGAGCGCTCCGCCCTGCAGGAAGCCGCGCGTCGTCTGAAAGAGCACGGCGGCCAGGTGCTGGCGGCCCCCTGTTTCGGACAGGGCGACAGTAGTCAGGAACAACAGCGTCTGCAGCAGTTGCGTGACATTGCCGCCCAGTTTGATCTGGCCGCCATGACCCTGGTCCACACCCCGGAACAGCTGAGCCGGGCGGCAGAGTCCCTCGATTTGCTGCTACTGCAACCCATCGAGGGCCGACGCGACGAGCTGCTGACCGCCGCCGGTCGCAGCACCCGTCCGGTATTGCTGCCGCTGGCAGACAATCTGGAGCAGACTCTCGCCGAGGCCGAACAGATACTGACCGAGGGTAATCAGCAGCTGGCGCTGCTCGACACCCGGAGCCGTTCCCTGCCCGAACTGCTGCGTCTGCAGCAACAAAGCCGCCTGCCCCTGCTCAGCCAGCTGCCAGGACAGGACAGCCTGCTGCCCGAACTGGGTCAGGCCCTGAAAGGCGCCGGCATTCAGGGGTTCTGTATCACCCTGAACGAAGATGACGGCATGGCGCCGCTGCAGCAACTGGCCCAGCGGCTGTATCAGGACTGATGCGTGAGGAGTGAGGAGTGAGGGGTGCCGTAACCCCTCCCCAACCCTCCCCTTGCCTTGCACATCGCCGTCATTCTGCAAATTCGAAGTTAAGGGGAGGGAGCTTGTTGCCCCTCCCCCTTGGCAGCGGGGATACAGGCATGGCAGCGGGGTCTCGCCAGGGGGAGGCTGGGAGGGGGTGTCGTTTCGGCGTTTCCCCTCACGCCTCACCCCTCACCAAAATTCTTCAATCCGAATGATGGCGGCTGTCGTTGGCCTGGGCCAGCAAGTTGCGGCTTTCCTTGAGGAAGGTGTCGGCATAGTCGCCGAAAAACTCGCTGACGGTGGAGAACTGTTGCACGAAGGCGTCGCGCTTGCCCTGCTCCAGTTGCTCCAGCAGCTCGCCGAAACGGCTGTGATAACGACGGATCATCTCCAGGTTGCCGGGTGACGACAGTATGATGTCGGCATAGAGCACAGGATCCTGAGCAAACAGACGGCCTACCATTGCCAGCTCCAGCCGGTAGATGGGCGAGCTCAGGCGCAGCAGTTGCGTCAGATCTGCCTGTTCGGCACAGAGGTGGGCGCCGTAGGCGAAGCTGGTAAAGTGACGCAGGGCCTGCACCAGGCTCATGGCCTTGTCGTGCTCTTCGGCACTCACCGCCTGCAGGCGTGCGCCCCAGATGCGCATCTGGGCCAGTAGCCATTCATACTGCTCGCCGCCACGGCCTTCGCTGTAGATGATCACCTGCTTAGCCAGGCTGGACACATCGGGCCCGAACATGGGGTGCAGCCCCAGCACGGGACCGGCGTGTACCTTCAACATGGCCGCCAGTGGCTCGGCCTTGATGCTGGTCAGATCGACCAGCAGGCAGTCGTCGGCCAGGCGGGGCAGACGCTCTATGACCGCCACCGTCTGATCGATGGGCACCGCCACTACCACCAGACCCGCGTCCGCCAGCAGCTGGTCGGCCCGGGCCCAGTCGTCTTTTTCCAGGATCTCGACCGGGTAACCGGACAGGGTCAGCAAATGAGCGAACAGGCCACCCAGCTGGCCGGCGCCGCCGATCACCACCGCCTTGCCCAGTTGCGGGTTCATGCACTTGAAGCCGGTGTCTTTTTCGCTGGCGTACGACTCGCGCATCGCCCGGCGTAACACATCTTCAATCAAGTCCGGTGGCACGCCTCGCGCCTCGGCTTCGGCCCGGCGGCGGGCCAGCATGGCCGCCTCTCTGTCGGGTGCATAGATAGGCACCCCCTGGCGGCTCTTGACTTCCCCTACTCCCGCCACCAGTTTCAGGCGGCGGGCAAACAGCTCAACCAGTTGCTGGTCAACTTCGTCTATCTGATCCCGCAGAACTGCTAATTC
This sequence comes from Oceanisphaera sp., assembly GCA_041586855.1. Taxonomy (GTDB): domain Bacteria; phylum Pseudomonadota; class Gammaproteobacteria; order Enterobacterales; family Aeromonadaceae; genus Oceanimonas. Next base: position 2,459 of record JBFGZI010000197.1, read on the forward strand.
ATCTACCATTGGTCCCATCCCAATTACAAAAGCACCGGCCCTTCCCGGGCGCGGTGCTCTATTATGCCTGTGAACCGCCGGCGGGGACAGTCGCCCCGAGGCGTCAGGCGGCTCTATTCAATCACTCAGGTAATAACAAAGGCACGGCATTCAGCCAAGCCGGGCCTTCAGCGGCGCGGCCAGCTGCTGATGACAGCGTTCCAGCAACTCGGCGGTGGTGTCCCAGTCGATACAGGCATCGGTAATCGACACCCCGTAACGCATCTCGCTGCGCGGCTGTTCGCTGGACTGATTACCTTCATGCAGGTGCGACTCCAGCATGATGCCGAGAATGGACTTGTTACCTTCCTGGATCTGATGCACCACGTTCTCGGTGACCAGCGGCTGCAGGCTGTAATCCTTGTTGGAGTTGCCATGGCTGCAGTCCACCACCAGGCTGGGGACCAGCCCGGCGCTCACCATCGCCTTTTCTGCCAGAGAAATATTGACCGAGTCGTAGTTCGGCTGTTTACCGCCACGCAGTATCACATGGCCGTCCGGGTTACCCTGGGTGACCAGCAGGGCCACCTGCCCTTCCTGGTTGATGCCCATGAAGGCATGAGACTCCGCCGCCGCCTTCAGGGCATTGATGGCGGTGCCCAGGTTGCCGTCGGTGCCGTTCTTGAAGCCCACCGGCATCGACAGGCCGGAGGCCATCTCCCTGTGAGTCTGGGACTCTGTGGTGCGGGCGCCAATCGCCGACCAGGAAAACAGCTCGGCCAGATACTGGGGGCTGATGGGATCCAGTGCTTCGGTGGCCAGCGGCAGCTCCAGCTCGGCCAGCCAGCACAGCAGCTCGCGCGCCTTGTGCAGACCCTGTTCGATATCGAAGCTGCCGTCCAGGTGAGGATCGTTGATAAAGCCTTTCCAACCGACGGTGGTACGCGGCTTCTCGAAATAGACGCGCATCACGATATAAAGGCTGTCACTATACTCATCATGCAGTTTTTTGAGGCGGGTTGCGTACTCTTTGGCTGCGTCGATATCGTGGATGGAGCAGGGACCGCAGATCACCAGCAGGCGGTGATCCTTGCGTTGAATAATATCGGACATAGTCTGCCGGGCCTGACCGATGAAAGACAGTGCCTGATTGGAAATCGGCAATTTGGCTTTCAGCTCCGCCGGGGTGATCATCACCTTCTCGGATCGGATATGGATATTATTCAGTGTGTCTTTCTGCATGATGAGATCCTCACTTGTAAACAAAACATTACAACCAAATAGAAATAAATGTGGCGTCACATTTGACATCCCGTCATTTATTTCTTACGCAACCACTTTCACCTTACCAAGGCCGGGCCGGCTTGCAAAGCCTGATATCGCGCAAAAATCGGTTATTTTGTGTTGTGAGGGCCAAGTGGCTATAAAAGAGCCAGTAGCACAACCCGCATTGGCACAACCCTGTGATGGCTGGCTGCTATTTCCACCCGGATCTGCCATGATTCAAGCCCTTCTTTGTGGAGCCTATAGATGCAACGACTTCTCCGTTTTTTCTTTCAGGGTCTGTTGATCCTGCTGCCCTTTGTACTGACGGTGTATCTGGTTTATCTGATTTTCAACGTACTTAACGAAACCCTGTTTTCGGCCCTGGGATCGGTGCTGCAATTGGTGTTTCCAGCATTGGAAGCGGGCTGGATTGCCGATCTGGCCGGTGGCCTGCTGACGCTGGCGGTGATCATTCTGACCGGTATGTTCGCCTCCTTCTATTTCGGCCGTTTTTTTCTGTCGCTGTTCGGCAGCGCCCTGACCCGGATCCCCCTGGTCAAACTGCTCTACAACTCGCTGCGGGATTTGTTTAATGCGCTGATCGGGGATAATAAACGCTTCAACAAACCGGTGGCGGTCAGCCTGATGGGCGGGGAGATGCAGTTGCTGGGCTTTATCACCCGGGAAGACATGGAAGAATTCGGCCTGCCGGGCAAGGTCGCCGTCTACCTGCCCCAGTCCTACAATTTCGCCGGCAATCTCATAGTGGTGGACAAGGGCAAGATCCAGCTACTGGAGGTCGCGGCCAGCAAGATGACCACCTTCATCGTCAGCGGTGGCGTCACCGGAAAACCCTGAAAGACATTTGAGGGGGAAAGAGTGAGGGGTGAGGAGTGAGGGGTAAAGAGTGAGGAGTGGCTTTTACACCGACCCCCTCACCCCTCACCCCTCACATTTTTTACCCGTCTATCTCGTCCATGAAAGCTTCCAGCTCTTCGTCCGAGGCCGGCTCGAATTCCTTGCCTATCTTGGTATCCTGATACTGCAGATAGAGATCCTTGGTCAGACCA
>JBFGZI010000198.1:0-4748 GCA_041586855.1 Oceanisphaera sp.
ATGGCCAAAAGACACCGCCCTTGCCGCTTTTCTGCTATGATGCGGCCCCGCCTTAGGGTCTGTTGGCCTTAGTGCGCCCCTATTTATCTGATATCAAGAGCTTCCCCGTGACCAACACCGAATTTTCCACCCTGTCCCTGGATCCGTCGCTGATCGCCAACCTGACCAGCCTGGAATACACCCGGATGACCCCTATTCAGGCCCAGAGCCTGCCGCTGATGCTGGAAGGCAAAGACGTGATCGCCCAGGCCAGCACCGGCAGCGGTAAAACCGTCGCCTTTGGCCTGGCGCTGCTGGCCCGTCTCGACGTCAATCGAATGGGCGTGCAGACCATGGTGCTCTGTCCCACCCGCGAGCTGGCCGATCAGGTCGCCCGCGAGCTGCGTCGTCTGGCCCGGGCCATGGCCAACGTCAAGCTGGTCGCGCTCTGCGGTGGCTCCCCTACCGCGGCACAAACCGCCTCGCTCGAATTCGGTGCCCACATAGTGGTCGGCACCCCGGGGCGCATACTCAAGCACCTGGAGCAGGGCAGCCTGGTGCTGGACGACCTCAATACCCTGGTGCTGGACGAAGCGGATCGCATGCTGGACATGGGCTTTGTCGACGACATCGAGCGGGTGGTGGCCTTCGCCCCCAAGCAACGCCAGACCCTGCTGTTTTCGGCCACCTACCCCGAAGGCATCGCCGAACTGAGCCGGGGCCTGCAACAAAAGCCGGAGCGGGTATCGGTGGCCGATGAACAGCGGGCAGACACCATAGTCCAGCTGCTGTTCGAAGTGGTGCCCAATTTACGCAAACAGGCGTTGGCCACCCTGCTGGCCCACTATGCGCCGCGCTCGGCGGTGGTGTTCTGTAACACCAAGCGCGCCTGTCAGGAAGTGGCCGAGCACCTGACCACCCTGGGCTTTTCCGCCCTGGCGCTGAACGGTGATCTGGAGCAGCGCGAGCGGGATCAGGTGCTGATCCGCTTCGCCAACGGCAGCGCCAATATTCTGGTGGCTACCGATGTGGCGGCCCGCGGCCTGGATATCAAGGAGCTGGCGGCGGTGATCAACTACGACATCACCCAGGATCCGGAAGTGCATGTGCACCGTGTCGGCCGCACCGGTCGTGCCGGCCAGCAGGGCCTGGCCCTGAGCCTGTACAGCCCGCAGGAAGCCTACCGGGTCAACATGATTGAGCAATATCAGCAGGCTCCCATCGTGCAGGGATCCCTTGCCGACCTGAACGGCAGCACGGCGCCGCTGCAGCCGGAGATGGTGACTCTCAATATTGCCGGCGGTCGCAAAAGCAAGATTCGCGCCGGTGATATTCTGGGCGCCCTCACCCGTGAAGCCGGCATTGCCGGTGCTCAGGTGGGCAAGATTGATATCTCGGAAATGCAGTCTTATGTAGCGGTACACCGCGACGTGGCCAAACAGGCGCTGAAGCACCTGCAGCAGGGTAAAATCAAGGGCCGTACCGTCAGGGCACGCCTGGTAGGCTAAGACGATCCAATCCAACCCGCTTACCCTTTTGGGTGATCGGGTTGGGTTTTTGCTGCTCGTGCACGAGAGCCGGAGTCAGTTGCCGTCCTGGCGCTCGTTGTAATGGCGATGAATATAATCAAGCTTCGCCATGAACTGCTCCTTGAGCGTGTCACTGGCGTAGTCGAAGTGATAACTCTGGTGGAAGTTCAATTGCAAGGTGACGCCGCTGCCAGACAAGACCACGCTATAGCCGTCAAAGTCGCTGCTCGCCACTATGCCGTCCAGCATATGCCCATCTTCATGGGGTTCACCAAAACGCTGAATCTTGTCGAAGACCTCCAGCACTATTTTGTTATTCAATTCATTCTGCATGTTACCTCCTTCCGTATCCATTCTGTCCCGTTTACAACGGCCACACCCACAGTAGCATGGGGACAGTGACCAGTATTACCAACAAATCCAGTGGCAGCCCCAGACGCCAGTAGTCGCCGAAGCGAAAGCCTCCCGGCCCCAGGATCAGGGTATTATTCTGATGCCCGATTGGCGTCAGAAAGGCGCAGGAACCCCCGATGGCCACCGCCATCAGAAAGGGATCCATGCTCACGCCCAGCTGGTTGGCGGTGCCGATGGCAATAGGGCACATCACTGCCGCCGTCGCCGCATTATTCATCAGATCCGACAGGTTCATGGTCACCACCAGAATCAACACCAGGGCAACCACCGCATGCCCCTGGGCCACCTCGTTCAACAGCAGGTTGGCAATCAGCTGGGCGGTACCGCTGGACTCCATCGCTTCGGCAACCGGGATCAAGGCGCCAAGCAATACCACCACCGGCCAGTCGACGGCGGTATAGACCGAACGAGGCGGCACTGTGCGCAGCACCATGGACGCCAGCACACCGGCGGCAAAGGCCACCGCGGCCGGCAGCAGTCCGAAGGCGGCGGCGGCGACCGATGCCGCCATGATGCCGGTGGCCATCAGCGCCATGCGTTTATCGGGAATCCGCAGTTCACGCTCGGCCAGGGGCACGCAGCCGGTACTGGAGGCAAACTCGGCGATCGCCTCGGGCCCGCCCTGCATCATCAGCAAGTCGCCGGCCCTGAAGGCCAGGGCCCGCAGCCGCTTGGCCGAGCGTTGCCCCTGGCGTGAGACCGCCAGCAGGTTGACGCCGTAGCGGGTTCGCAGCTGAATGCCCGTCGCCGTGCGCCCCAGCAGACCGGAGCTTGGCAGTATCACCAGCTCCATCAGCACCACTTCATCCGATGTATCCGATCCACTGCCCTCGGCGTTGCCTTCTGCATCGGGCTTGGCAGAAACAGGAGTGACCGGAATCTCGTTGTTACCCTTTTCTTTGGTTTTCTCTTTTTCTTTCTCTTTTTCTTCCCGGGTCGCCTTGGCTTCTTCCAGTTTAAGACCCAGGCTGGACAGGGCATGAGACAGGGTTTCCGCTTCCGCCTCCAACATCAGAATGTCACCGACCCGCGCCCGACGGCGGGGACTGGGCGGTGTCACCCGCATCTGGTTGCGTACCAATCCCAACACCTGAGCATCCGCCTCCACCAACGCCTGCTCTATTTCACGCAGTGTCATGCCTTCGGCCTTGCAGCCGGCCGGCACCCGCGCCTCTGTGATATAGGCGCCAGAATCGAAGCCCTCGACGCCGGATTGCTTGCGCCCCGGCACGATGCGCCAGCCGATCAGGGCCACGAAGCCCACCCCCACGGTCGCCACCGTCAAGCCAACCGGGGTGAAATCGAACATACCGAACATGCCCTCGCCGCTGCTCTCGCGAAAGCCGGAGACAATCAGGTTGGGCGGCGTACCAATCAGCGTGGTCATGCCCCCCAGTATGGTGCCGAAAGACAGCGGCATCAGCACCTTGCCGGGCGGCAATTGCTGGCGACGGGCCATCTGAATCGCCACCGGCATCAGCAGCGCCAGGGCGCCGACGTTATTCATAAAGGCCGACAGTATGGCGCCAAGCCCGGTAAGGGCGGCAATGGACAGGGTAGGTCCGGCCTGGGATGGCAGCAGAAGCCGGGTCAGCACATCGACGGCGCCGGAGATCTGCAGGCCTTTGCTCAGCACCAGCACGCAAGCCACGGTGATCACCGCCGGGTGACTGAGTCCGTCGAAGGCGACGTCGGCCGGCACCAGGCCGGTCAGCACACAGGCCAGCAAGGCGCCCGCTGCCACCATGTCGTGACGCCAGCGGCCCCACAGAAACATCAGTACGGTGGCAATCAAAATAACAAGGATGGTGATCTGTGATGGGGTCATGCTATTTTGGCTCCTGATCATGGACTGAAGTGGCTGCCCGGAATAAGGTCCCTTTGCCCAGCCAGAGTCACGCCTTATCTTCGCCTGTTAACGTGGCCACTCAGCTTCACGAGTGTAGCAGTATTTATATCTTCCCCTGCAATAAATAATTGCGACAAACACCCCATAATTTATTGAATTTAAACGCTTAACCCCACCTTCAGGTGCCGAAGCCATGCGTTAACAATTGTGGTCTTTATTGCCCGGTCAGGCTAAGATCGGTTTTTTTGCGAATACGGTAATTCTCATGATCAAGCTTGGCGATAATAACACCCTGCCCCTGTTGCGACTGGACGATAAAGGCGGCTGGCTGGATGCCGGAGAATACGGCGAGGCCTTCATGCCCCGGCGCCAGTTACCTGCCGGTTGTCAGCCCGGTGATGAGATAACGGTATTTATCTATCTGGACTCGGATCAGGAGCCGGTGATCACCACCGACAAGCCCAAGGCACGGGTCGGCCAGTTTGCCTCGCTGAAAGTCGTCACCACCAACCGGCTCGGTGCCTTTCTCGACTGGGGCATGAAAAAAGACATCTTCGTTCCTCAGCGTAGTCAGTCTCAGCCCATGCAGGAAGGCAGAAACTATGTCGTCTACCTGTATCTGGACCACGAGGGCCGCATGGTGGCCAGCAGCAAGCTGGACAGTTTCCTCAGCCGGGAATTCCCTCCCTATAGCCCCGAACAGGAAGTGGACCTGCTCATTGCCGAGCATACTCCGCTTGGCTTCAAGGCCGTGGTCGATAACCGTTTCTGGGGGCTGGTATTCAAGTCCGATATTGCGGGCCGGGTGCCGACGGGACTGACCACCAAGGGCTATATCAAGCAGGTACGTGACGACGGCAAAATCGATCTGACCCTGTTCAAGCCAGGCGCGGGCAAGGTGGACGATGCCGCCCAGGCGGTGCTCGACAAGCTGGACATGGCCGGTGGCTTCATGAAGGTCAACGACAAAACCGATC
>JBFGZI010000199.1:0-4734 GCA_041586855.1 Oceanisphaera sp.
ATGCTCCGGCGTCGTCTGTTGGTACTGTCTACAGGCAACTCGGAGTTCCAGAAGAGGCAACAGAGATCGACTACCACGACCGTGAAATGCCAGGGACGGAAAATGCTCCTGCCGTTCCGGCATTCCCGCCCTCCCTGGCGGTCAGACGGCATTTCCCGAGCCCTCAGGGGGCGAGCTTGTCTCGCCGTGACGAACGGTTGCAGCCTGACCGAACATTCAGTGAATGTTCGCAGTAGGCTGCAACGGTGAGTGTCATTTACCAGTGGCGTGTCGTGGGGGGCGACTTTGTGGCCTCAGATCTCGGAGTTAAAATGCTCAGATGTTTATTCAAATTGGCATCACTCGCCAAATCGTTGCAGCTGCATCTCCTGCAGTCGGCTCAGGGTGCGGCGAAAGGGAAAGGCCAGCGCACCCTGGGTGTATAACTCCTTCAGCGGCACTGCCGCGTCAATATAGAGCGGAATGCCGCGGTCGTAGCATTCGTCGACCAGGGCGATAAAGCGGCGCACGCCGTCGTCCTGCCGGGTCAGCATTGGCAACTGGCGATCTCCCGCCGCTACCTGCGTGATGCCGTCTTCGGTGCCGCGGGCGATGGCCGCTTGCAGCCCGGTGCCGGTGAGCCTGGGTACCTCGCCCAGCAGAATATGATGAAAGCGGTCGCACAGCTCGATGAAGTCCGGCGCCGCCAGCGGTTGCTCGCACAGGTCGTGATAACGACACCAGAGCACACCTTCACCACGCTGCACCACCCTTATCTGGCGATGGCCGAGCGTAAATGGCGTAGTGCTCCCTTCCTCCGGCGACAGGGTCGCGAATACCGCCGCCAGCGCCTGCGGCTGCTTTATCCAGTAGCGCTGTTGTTGTTGCCCCGGATGTAGCCGGTGATCCTCGCCGCCATCCACGCCCAGTACCTGCATATGACGGTTCATAGCCGCGACCGCCGGCAGAAAGCGCTCACGATTAAAGCCTTCCGCATAGAGGCCGTCGGGCGGCTGATTCGAGGTGCTGACCAGCACCAGTCCCTGCTCGAACAGCTGTTGCAACAGGCGGCCCAGCAGCATGGCATCGCCGATATCGCTGACGAACAGCTCATCCAGACACAGCACTCGCGTCTCGGCGCTCAGCTCCCGAGCCAGCACGGTCAGCGGGTCTTCGGTGCCACCAAGCTGAAACAGACGCTTGTGCACCCAACGCATAAAGTGATGAAAATGCTGTCGTTTCGCCGGCACGGTCAGACTCTGGTAGAAGCGGTCCATCAACCAGGTCTTGCCCCGCCCCACCGGCCCCCACAGATAGACGCCGGCAATAGCCGACTCGCCCGCCTGCAACTGCCGATAGCAGCGCTCCAGGCACTCGGCGGCCCTGTGCTGGGCCGCGTCATCTTTAAAACCGGACTCAATCGCCTGCCGATAGGCGGCATAGGGAGACAAGGCTGACATCACATCCTCTATCTGCACAGGATCAACAGACCCTATTAAGCCAGATTCTGCGCCAAACTGACAATATGGGTACTTGGCATAGCTAAAATAAAAAAAGCCTGCCCGACTGAGCCGGGCAGGCTGTTAACCCAAGGGGCGATTCGATCAAGCCAGCGCTTTCACCAGCTCCAGCACGTCCAGCTCGATGCCATCCAGCTCGGCATCCCAGTTGGGGCCTATGCGTACGCCGTCTTCGGACATGTCTTCTACCCAGACTTCGAGAAACTCGGGCAGGGTGATTTCGAAGGGTTCATACTCGGCCCACTCGTCCACACACTGCACTTTGGCTTCCTGCTCGGTAGACCATACCGGCATCACTTCGGTATCTTCAAACTCGGACGAGTCGCAAACGACCCACTCATCGCCGAAACGCAGCCCCCACATTACCCGGTTGGCTGTAACTTCATCGAGAAAACGCTGGTAATTTTGCTGGTGGCTATCGCTCATGTTGTTCACCTTTGGGCTGATAACGGGGAATATACCCCAGATGGGGCGATACTGAACCAAATCCCCCCTAGACTCAATCAAAAACAATACTAATACAACGCAGTACCAGAGCCAAAGGTCCACACTTACCATAGGAGGTGGCGTATGAAATTACCCGCCAAAAACCGGGTCGCCAGCCTGGATATCGATGCTCAATATACCTTTACGCCGACCTGCCCGGACGAGCTGCCGGTGCCCGGCGGCGATACCATTGCCGATGAGCTTAATCGCCAGGCCGCCTTTGCCGCCTGGCGCCTCGGCTCCAAGGATGCCCACTCGCCTCAGGCCCTGTGGGTCAGCAACAAGCAGCAACCGCCGTTGAGCCCGATAGAGGGCGATAATATGGACCTGCGCTGGCCCCGTCATGCGGTGCCCGGTACCCGCGGCTTCGAGCTGCTGGACGGCCTTCCCCACCCGGCCGAGTATGATTTTTTCGTGTGGAAGGGCGTGGAGCCGGACATGCACCCCTACGGTGCCTGTTATCACGATCTGGCCGGCAAGATGAGTACCGGCATGATTGAATACCTGCGCGACCGGGAGATCAGCACGATACTGGTCGGCGGCCTGGCCACCGATTACTGCGTGCGTCATACGGTGCTGCAACTGCTGGACGCCGGCTTCAACGTGGTGGTGAATCGCTCCGCCATTCGCGGCGTGGCGGATGAAAGCAGTCGCCATGCCATTGCCGAGATGATCCAGCACGGCGCTCATTTCGTGCATGACAGCGCCCAGCTGGAGCAGACCCATGACTGAGCCCGTAATACGCTCTTTGCTGGACACCGATCTGTACAAGTACACCATGATGCAGACGGTGTTGCATCAATACCCGGCCGCCGAGGTGGAGTACCGTTTTCGCAGTCGTAATACCGAACTCGACTTCAGCGACTGCGTCGAGGAAATCGAGGCCGAAATCGAGCAGCTGTGTCAACTGCGACTGACCGAGGACGAGCTGGCCTATCTGGCCCGGCTCGAGTACATCAAGCCCGACTTCATCCATTTTCTGCGGCTGTTCCGGCTGGATCGACGCTTTATTCATCTGAGTTGCCGCCACGGGGAATTGGAGCTGAAAATCCAGGGACCCTGGTTGCACACCATACTGTTCGAAGTGCCCTTGCTGGCGATCATCAGCGAAGTCTACTGTCGTCGTCATCACCCCAACCCCGACTGGCAACAGGCGCAGAGCAGACTGCAGGACAAAATCCGTCTGGTGCAAGGCAATACCGAAAACGAAGAGTTCCGCTTTTCCGACTTCGGCACCCGCCGTCGTTATTCCCGCGCCTGGCAGGAAGAAGTGGTGACCGAGCTGGCGCGGCAATTACCGCTGCAGTTTGCCGGCACCAGCAACCTGGATCTGGCGCGACGACTGGGGCTCAAGCCCGTCGGCACCATAGCGCACGAATTCATGCAGGCCTTTCAGGCACTGGGACCCCGACTGATCGACAGCCAGAAAATGGCACTGGAGGCCTGGGTACACGAATACCGGGGTCAGCTCGGCATTGCCCTGACCGACGTGGTCGGCATGGATGCCTTTCTGCGCGACTTCGATCTCTACTTCGCCAAGCTGTTCGACGGCCTGCGTCAGGACTCCGGCGATCCGGTGGAGTGGACCGAAAAGGCTCTGGCCCATTATCGTCGCATGAACATAGATCCCCGCAGCAAGACCCTGGTCTACAGCGACGGCCTGACCATGCACAGCGCCCTGGATCTGTATCATCGTTTTCGTGGCCAGTGCCGCCCGGCCTTCGGTATCGGTACCCACCTCACCAACGACATCATGAATAACTCCCGGCTGAATATCGTGCTGAAAATGACCGCCTGCAACGGCCAGGCGGTGGCCAAGCTGTCGGACAGCCCGGGCAAGGCCATGTGTGAAGATCCCGGCTACCTGGCCTACCTGGCACAGGTATTCAACGTTGATCTTGCCGCAGTGCAATAATACCAATCTGAATAAAGATCTGATCTTTCTCAAGCCTGAATTCAGAGGCAACACAGCCGTCTCCCACGACACGCTACGAGTACATCCATGTAAAGCTCGGACATGCCATCCCTGGCATGTCACGGTCGTGGGAGATCGTCTCTGTTACCTCTTTCTGAGCCCCGAGTTGCCAGCAGACAGTGCCAACAGATGACTCTGCAGCACCAAGGAGGACAAAGGGATCTGCTCAGCCGACCATCCGCGCCACGGATGGCGCGGCTGAGCCCCCAAGGATGGGTTCACGGCGAGTCGGCGGAGCGGACCCTTTGTCCTACTTTTGCAAAGCAACCGAATAGATCAGTTATTTAATCAGTTTGGTATAATCGCCAAGTGTAAATATATAATTACACTTACTGTAAACCCAACTCGGCCGTTTCCCTTCTCAATCCTCTGCCGGCTCTCTACATTAGAGACTGATATTGATTGAAAGGAGGGAACGCCATGAATGCGACCCCGTATGTGGCCCGCAAGCCGGGGGCGGATGGCGTTATCCGTTACAGCACCGAAGAAAATGCCATCTGGCAGACTCTGATCGAACGCCAGCTGGCCTGTGTTGAAGGCCGGGCCTGTAATGAATACATGACGGGGCTGAAACAGCTGGCCCTGCCCCAGGATCGCATTCCCCAGCTCGACGAGATCAACCGGGTGTTGGACCCCGCCACCGGCTGGCAGGTGAGCCGGGTGCCGGCGCTGATCTCCTTCGACCGCTTCTTCGAATTGCTCGCCAACCGGCGTTTTCCGGTGGCCACCTTTATCCGCCGCCGGGAAGAGCTCGACTACCTGCAGGAGCCGGAC
>JBFGZI010000200.1:0-4727 GCA_041586855.1 Oceanisphaera sp.
AAAGGCGCCACCGCCGTTGCTGGCCGCCTGTGTCGGAAAGCCCCAGATATTGCCCAGCCCCACCGCCGCTCCGGCAGCGGCCATGATAAAGCCGAAGCGTGAGCCAAAATGTTCTCTCACTGTATTGTCCTTATTTCTTTTGTATTCAAATTAGGGCCTGTTGACCTTTAGAGATGATTTTTCATTGCGTGTCGGTACTTGCCGGCAGGTCATCCTGCCTCGGCCAGGCGTTGATCACTGCCTTGACCAGGGTGGCCAGGGGAATGGCAAAGAAGACTCCCCAGAATCCCCAGAGACCGCCGAACACCAGCACCGCCACTATAATGGCGATGGGATGCAGGTTGACCGCCTCCGAAAACAGGATAGGCACCAGCACGTTGCCATCCAGCGCCTGAATGATGCCATAGGCGACGATCAGGTAGAAAAAGGGGGGCGTAAAGCCCCACTGAAACAGCCCCACCATGGCCACCGGCACCGTGGCCGCCGCCGCCCCTATGTAGGGGATCAGCACCGAAAAACCGACCAGGACCGCCAGCAAAAGCGGGTAACGCAGGTCCAGCAGCATAAAGGTCAGGTAGCTGACGCTACCCACGATCAGGATTTCGATCACCTTGCCGCGCACATAGTTGGCTATCTGCACGTTCATTTCATGCCACACCCGCGACACAAGCTCCCGATTGCGCGGCAGGAAACGGCTGGCACTGTCCATCAAGACACGCTTGTCTTTCAGCATGAAAAACACCAGTACCGACACCAGAATCAGATACACCATCAGCACGGCGGCATTGGTCAGTGAACTCAGGGACACGCTGAGAACGGCGTCTGCCGAGCCCAGCAGCCGGCCCCGGAGATCGTCCAGCACGCTTTGTACCAGGGTCACGTCCACCAGTTCGGGGTATTGTTCCGGCAGGGTCAGCAGCAGCTCCTGAGAGCGACTGATCATGGTCGGTATTTCACGGGCCAGGTTGGCGGTCTGCGACAAAAAGGTCGGTACTATGCTGATCAGCGACAGTACCACCAGGATGGCAAACAACAGCTGCACCACGGACGCGGCCAGCCATCGGCTCAGCCCCAGCCGTTCCATCCGGCTGACCGGCCAGTCCAGCAGATAGGCAATCACCACGGCGGCGAAAAAGGGCGCCAGTATATGGCCCAGAAAATACATCACCACAAAACCAAACAGCAGACTCAGGAACAACGCAACGGCACCCGGGTCGGAAAACCGCTGTCGATACCAATGCTTGAGAATATCGAGCATGTAATAACTTCCTTATGATGCCTTGGTAATCATCAATATCAGCATTTCGCCATCATCGGCCACCACCTCAATCGGGTGGCCCATGCGCGAAACATAAGCGGGAATATCCTGACGAGAGCCCGTATCACTCAGTAACAGTCGCAGCCGCTGGCCAGGCCCGGCCGCCTTCAACCAGAGCTTGACCCGGATCAGCGGCAGCGGACAGCGCCAGGCGCTCGCATCCAGTGTTTCCATAGCCCCTCCGGAAAAAAGAAGGCATTATCCCTTTGTTGTGGTTACCAAACAATGCTTGTTCCCCCCTATTGGGGCGAGTATTCTGCTGAAAGTGCACCATCAACAGGGTAATCAGAATGGGTTTTCATGCCGCCAGGCTGGCGTTGGCATTTTCGCTGCTGACATTGACACCGCTGCAGGCCGCCAACAGCCTGCCCGATATCGGCACCGCCGGAGTCAGCGCCATGTCGGTGGAACGGGAAGCCCGCTTTGGCCAGGCTTTTACCCGCTTTGCCCGCGCCAATCAACCGGTGATCGACGACCCTGTGCTCAACGAGTATGTGACCGACCTGGGTCTCCGGCTCTTGTCCCAGGCCGACTCGGTCCGGTTTCCGTTCCGCTTTCTGCTGATCCGTGACGACGACATAAACGCCAGCGCCTTTCTCGGGGGTGTGGTGCAGCTGCATACCGGACTGTTCCTCTATGCGGAAAACGAAAGCGAGCTGGCCTCGGTCATCGCCCACGAAATCACCCACGTCACCCAGCGTCACATCGCCCGTTATCTGGAGTCCCAGTCGCGCAGCACCCCTCTGACCATCGCCGGGCTGGTGGGTTCGGTGGCGCTGGCGGTGGTCAATCCCCAGGCGGGCATGGCGGCCCTGCAGACGACGCTGGGCCTGAAGATGCAGTCGGCCATCAACTATACTCGGGACAATGAATTCGAGGCGGATCGCATCGGCCTACGCCTGTTGCACAACGCCGGCTTCGACCCCAATGCCATGGCCGGATTTTTTCAGAAGCTGGCCGACAAGTATCAGTTTGCCAGCACACCGCCTCCCATGCTGCTGACCCACCCCTTGCCCACCAGTCGCATCGCCGAAGCCCGCAGCCGAGCCCAGGATTATCCGGCCAAACTCTATCCGGCCAGCCTGGAATTTCAACTGGCCAAGGCCAGGATCATGGTCCGTTTTCAGCAATCCGGCTCCGGTGATTTTCACCATTTCTTCGAGCAGGCCGCCCTTGAGGGCGGCAACTGGCAGGCGGATGCCGCCCGTTATGGCCAGGCGCTGGCACTGTTGAAAATCAATGAACATGACAAGGCACGTCCCCTGCTCGAAGCCCTGGCCAGTCGTCACGCCAACAACATCTTCATTCTCGATGCGCTGACCGATCTGGATAATGCACAAGACCGCTTCGATACCGCCATCGCCCGTTTACAACGTGCCCGGCAACAGCTACCCGACAATCAGGTGGTGATGATCAACCTGGCCGACAGCCTGCTGCAGGCGGGCCGGCATCAGGAAGCCGCCACCCTGCTCGACAATCATCTGCGTCGTCATCCGGAAAATCTGCTAGCCTGGGAGCTGATCGCCCAGGCCTACCGCCCCCTGAGTGACGAGTCCTCCTTCCGCCAGGCCCAGGCCGAAGTGGCCGCGCTGAAAGGTCGTTACGATCTGGCGGTGGATCAGATGGAAATTGCCGCCAACCTGTCGAAGGACGCCATGCAGCGCGCCCGCCTCGGCGCCCGGCTGGAGCAACTGCGCCAGCAGCAGAAAGACTGGGATGCGTTGAGAAACTAATCCCCCCAATATATATCCTGCCAGCGGGCCAGATCTTCCGCTTTCAGTTCTCCCTGGTGGCTGTCCACCAGCTTGCCGCGCGGGTTGATCACCATGGTGGTCGGTAGTGCTCGTGGCGCTTCAAACGGCCAGGGTCCTTCCAGGCTGGCGGCCACCGGCATCGTCATCCGATAGTCCGTTTTCAGACGCTCCAGCTCGACGGGAGGCAAGGCATCGAAGCTCACCGCCAGCACCTCTGGCCCCACAGCTTCGTTCAACTCATTCAAGAGGGGCATTTCCCGCAGGCAAGGGGCGCACCATTCGGCGAAGTAGTTCACCACCAGCCACTGGCCCCGATAATCACTCAGCTCACGACGTTCACCATCCGATAAGGTCAGGGTCGCCGCATCACCACAGCCCGCCAACGAGGTCGCCAAAAACGACACGGCCAAAAACAAAGCCTGCTGCCTGCCCATATGCTGTACCCTCCGCACTAGCTTTTATACAATCACCCATAGCTTCACTCACAACATCACTCGCACCATGCCGACTGCATCGCCACAGGAGTTTAGAATGAGTCTACGCATCTATCATAATCCCCGCTGCTCCAAGAGCCGGGAAACCCTTGCCCTGCTGGAACAAAAAGGTCTGAAGCCCGAGATTATCAAATATCTCGACACGCCACCCGACGCAGATCAACTCAAGACCCTGCTTGCACAGCTGGGCATGAAGTCGGCCCGGGAACTGATGCGCACCAAGGAAGAAGAATACAAGAGTCTCGCTCTGGCCGAAGTGCATGACGAGGCAGCCCTTATCGCCGCCATGGTGGCACATCCCAGGCTGATCGAGCGCCCCATCGTCGTCAATAATCACCAAGCTGCTCTGGGTCGTCCGCCCGAGCAAGTGCTGGAAATTCTGTAATGAGCATTAAACTGGCGCGGCTGCTGGCACTGACCGGCTACTTTGGCCTGATCATCTGGGTCGCCCTCTGGCATGGCCTGATATCCCCGCACCCCGATCTCAGCATCGGCTTCATGCTGATAATGTGGCTGCCCTGGCTGTTTATTCCCATGAAGGGCATGCTCAAGGGCAACCCCTATACCCATGCCTGGGCGGTTTACCTGCTGATGCCGTATTTTCTGCACTCGGCCACCCTGCTGTGGGTAGATGAAGGAGAGCGCTGGCTGGCGGCGGTCGAGCTGGTGCTGGCCAGCACCATGTTCATCGGCAATACCTACTACGCCAAGTTTCGCGGTCGCGAGCTGGGGCTGAGTATTCGCAAGAAAAAAGAACAAACAAAGCCGTAAGCGGTAAGCGGTAAGCGATCAGCCGTAAGAAAAGACAAAAAAACCGAGTCTGCCGCAGACTCGGTTTTTTTCTGACCGCTTACAGCTGCTTTTATGCGTTATACCAATCTAAATAAAAATATGATCTATTTCAAAGCTGGACACGAGAGGAAACAGAGCCACCTCCCACGACACGCCATGAACCCATCCCTGGGGGCTCGGGAAATGCCGTCCCTGGCATTTCACGGTCGTGGGAGCCGATCTCTGTTGCCTCTCCTAAGCACCGAGTTGTCTGCAGGGCGCTCCCGCAGGCGACACGGCAGCAGAGGGGCGGATGAAGGGTTTTACTCCAGCGACCATCACATGACAGGGACGTCATGTGCTGAGCGTCACAAGGAGGTGCTTGAGCGA
>JBFGZI010000201.1:0-4618 GCA_041586855.1 Oceanisphaera sp.
ACGCCTCACGCCTCACGCCTCACGCCTCACGCCTCACGCCTCACGCCTCACGCCTCACGCCTCACGCCTCACGCCTCACGCCTCACGCCTCACGCCTCACGCCTCACGCCACCTCACGCCTCACGCCTCACGCCTCACGCCACCTCACGCCTCACTTCTTACGAATAATGGCTTTCCATCCAGGACTCCAGGATCAGCTGGGCCGACACCGCATCCACGGCATCCTTGCCCAGGGCCTTGTAGCCACCGTTCTCGAACAGGCGGGCACGGGCGTCGGTGGTGGTCAGGCGCTCGTCCTGCAGCTCCACCCTGATACCGAAGCGACCGTGCAGTCGGTTGGCGAACTTGCGGGCGCGGCGGCTGATGTCCTGCTCGGTGCCGTCCATGTTGAGTGGCAGGCCCACTACCAGCAGTGCCGGTTGCCATTCTTTCAGTAAGGCCGCTATCTGATCCCAGTTGGGCACACCCTCCTTGGCTTTCAGAGCCAGCAGGGGGCGAGCCGAGGCGGTGATCTGCTGCCCTACCGCCACGCCTATGCTTTTCATGCCGTAGTCGAAGCCAAGCAAGGTCAGGCTCATGCGTGACCCACTTGAGACGAGAGGTGACGAGGGTCGATACCCAGGCGCCCTATGGCCTGTTGCCAGCGCTGGGCGAGGGGGGTGTCGAAGATGAGCGCCGTGTCGGCGGGAATGGTCAGCCAGCTGTTTTCTGTCAGTTCCTGCTCCAGCTGCCCCGGTGTCCAGCCCGCATAGCCCAGGGCAACCAGATAGTGCTCGGGCGCCTGTTCTGTGCCCAGGGTTTCCAACACGTCAGGAGAAGTGGTAATCATCAGGTTATCGGTCAGCAGCTGGCTGGAGCTGAATCCTTCCACCGGGCTGTGCAGCACAAAGCCCCGATCTGCGGCCACAGGACCACCCTGCAGCACCGGCGTGTCCAGTTCAGACTCGTCATCGGGTGTCATCTTCAGCTGATGCAACAGCTCATGCAGCGGCATATCGATAGGAATGTTGATCACCAGTCCCATGGCGCCTTCATCGTTGTGCTCGCAGATATAGGTCACTGAGCCGGCGAAGAAGGGGTCCTTGAGGCTGGGCATGGCAATAAGAAAATGATGTTGCAGTGAGTCCATGTCATCTCGTCTTGGGTCGGTAATGGCCCCGCCGGCACCAGGCGGGCGGGGATAGCGGTCGGGACGTTACTGTCAGGATAGACGTTTTTCGATGGCGTCCATCAGCATGCCGGCGATGTTTACCGGAAAGGCGGCCTCGATTTCCCGCACACAGGTCGGGCTGGTGACATTCACCTCGGTCAGTTTATCACCGATAATATCCAGCCCCACGAAGATCAGTCCCTTTTCCTTGAGTATCGGGCCCAGGGCCTCGGCGATGCGGCGGTCGCTGTCGCTCAGGGGGCGGGCTTCGCCCCGGCCACCGGCGGCCAGATTACCCCGGGTTTCTCCCCCCTGGGGAATACGCGCCAGGCAATAGGGCACCGGCTCGCCATCTACCACCAGCACGCGCTTGTCGCCTTCCGTGATGGCGGGAATATAAGTCTGCACCATGCAGTAGCGGCTGCCGTGCTCGGTCAGGGTTTCGATGATCACACCCAGGTTGGGGTCGTCCTGTTTCACCCGAAAAATCGAGGCGCCACCCATGCCGTCGAGCGGCTTGATGATGATGTCCTTGTGCTCCTGATGAAAGGCGCGGATATCACTGGTCTTGCGGCTGACCAGGGTGGAGGGGGTAAACTCGGAGAACCAGGCGGTATAGAGCTTTTCGTTGGCGTCCCGCAGGCTCTGGGGTTTATTGACGATCAGGGTGCCTTCGCCTTCGGCCCGCTCCAGCAGGTAAGTGGCGTAGATATATTCGGTATCGAAGGGCGGATCCTTGCGCATCAGGATCACGTCGAGCGAGCTTAATGGCAGGCGTTCGGCTTCTTCCAGGGTGAACCACTGGTTGGCGTCTTCCTTTACGGTCAGCCGGGCCATGTGGCCGAAGGCTTCTCCGTCGCGCAGGCTCAGATCGCTCATTTCCATATACCACAGCTCGTAGCCACGGTGCTGGGCTTCCAGCAGCATGGCGAAGCTGGTGTCTTTCTTGATGTTGATGGACTGGATGGGGTCCATCACTATTCCCAGTTTAATGGTCATGCAAGATCTCCAAATCGGCATTGCAGGGCGGTGATGGCGGTCAGGGCCGCGGTTTCGGTTCTCAGTACCCGGGGACCGAGCAGTATATCAATAAAGCCGCGCTCACGGGCCCGGATGATTTCGTCATCGGACAGGCCTCCCTCGGGCCCCACCAGCAGCCTGACACCGGCGTCGGGTGGTGGCAAGGTGTTGACGCTGTATTCAGCTCTGGGATGCAGGTTGAGCCTGAGTGCTTCGGTTTCTTCCGCCAGCCACTGCTCCAGGGCCATGGCCGGGCGGATGTCGGGTACTCGGTTGCGGCCGCACTGTTCGCAGGCGGCGATGGCGATGCTTTGCCATTGCTGCAGCTTTTTCTCCAGTCGCTCTCCGGAAAGCTTGACGCCGCAGCGGCTGGAAAACAATGGGGTGATCACATTCACCCCCAGCTCGACCGACTTCTGGATGGTGAATTCCATCTTGTCGCCGCGGCTGATCACCTGACCCAGATGAAAGTGCAGCGGCGATTCGCAGTCGGCGGCCTCGAAGTCGCCGACGCGAACCAGAACCGATTTCTTGTCGGCCTGCAGGATCTCGGCCTGATACTGGCCCCCCTGGCCGTTGAACAATACCAGCTGCTGGCCGGGCTGCATGCGCAGCACCCGGCCGACATGGTTGACACCATCGCTCGATAGCGCCAGTTCAAGTCCGCAGGACAGGGTTGCGGGCTCATGGATTCGGGGTATACGCATAATGTTTGCACTGTTCCTTTACAAAGGGGTTGTTGTTGCCCTGAATGGCGCTGATACGGTGATCCCGCTCGCATTCCCATTGGCTTGCCGGATATTGCCGGTTCCAGGCTTCAAACAGTTTCAGCTGCTGTGAGGCGATTTTCAGCCGGTATTGCTGCTGCATATACAGATAGGTACGGGCGATGGCACCTCGGCTGGCCTCGGGCGGCTGTACTTTGCGGCCCTTGAAGTCGACCAGCATCTGGCAGCTGCCGTATTGATTCGGCCTGCCGTTCCATTCGGAAAAACGGTAATTGGAGCGGTCGCCATTGACCTCGCCCACCGCCGGCACCAGGTTGTGCAAATCGCCTTCCATCTGCTTGAATCGGGCATCGCTGCGGGTGCAGTTTTTACGCCCCCCTTGCTGCCAGCACTGGCGCTGATGGCCGAATTCCCAGGCCGGCACCACGTGTTCCCACTCGATGCGGCTGGCCCGCTTCTGCTGTTTACGCACCTGGTAGCCACAGCGATTCAGATCCGGCACCAGTTTTTTGCCCTGGGCACCGATGGGGCAACCGCAGTAAAAGCTCACCGGATAGTCGGTATAAATACCGGGGGCCACTTTTTTGGCCTGACGAAAGGACAAGGCTTCGCCATAGGCCAGCCAGGAGCTGAAGCCCAAAAGTAAAATGAAATAGCGCACGACTCGTTATTTTTTATGGTTTTATAATGGGGCAGTTTACCACCCGCGGCGGGGGCGGGGAAAGGGCTCATGGCGGGAGGGCGGGGAGTGAGGATGAGGGCGTAAGGAGTGAGGGGAGAGGAGTGAAAATGAGGAAGAGGGGAACGGGGATCAGGATGGGAGTTGTTCCCGATCTCCGGTCCCCGATATGCGGTTACACCAGGTCCAGCATGGCCTCGGCGGACGACACCTCAAACTTGCCCGGTGCTTCTACCTGCAAGGAAGTAATCACGCCATCTTCTGCCACCAGTGCAAAGCGCTGGGCCCGCAAACCGCCGAAGTCACCGGTGTCTTTGGCAAGGCCCAGGGCCTGGGTGAAGGTACCGGCGCCGTCGGCCAGCATGGTGATGGCGTCGGCGTTCTGGGCCTGCTGCCAGGCGCGCATCACGAAGGCATCGTTGACCGACAGGCAGAATAGCTCCACGCCCTTGGCCTTGAACCGGTCGGCCAGTGCCACAAAACCGGGTAAATGGGCGTTGGAACAGGTGGGAGTAAAGGCGCCGGGCACGGCGAAGATAACCACTTTTTTGCCGCCGAAGAGGGCGGTGCTGTCGGCGCTGGTCTTGCCGGCGTCGGTAATAAAGGTAAAGCTCTGCTCGGGCAGTTGATCGCCAATCTTGATCATGGGACTTTCCTTCTGGTGGTGTCGGTCACGGATAACGACAACAGTGTATTACAATGCAGGCATTGATAGCGCTGTTTGCCACGCTGAATATTGTTATGACGGCGCAGGCTCAATTGATGCTTGCGACAATCACAGTGGTAGCTGAAGGTGGGGGCGACCCTGGCGGTGTTCAGCCGATGGCGGGTGCGTGGCTCCAGCCCGAATACCGACAGCATGATGCTCTGCCATTCCCGACCGTGGGGTTTGACCTTGCCGTAACAGGCGAAGGCGACCAGATGGGCCACTTCATGGGGGACGATCTCCGTCATGAATTCTGCCTCGTTATCGGCCAGCAGCACAGGGTTGAAGCGCAGTTCCCAGCGTTCCAGCCAGGCCGAGCCGGCGATGCGACCGCG
>JBFGZI010000202.1:0-4546 GCA_041586855.1 Oceanisphaera sp.
AAAGTGTATTCAAAATGCATGAATAATAAAAGGGATGGCTGCTACTCTGAAGTTATAACTTAGTCGGAGGTGGTATGAACGAGCATGAGTCATTACGCAAGGCGCTGTCCTGGCTGCTGGAACAGCCCCGGCTGGATCAAGAGGCGATTGCCGAGGCAAGCCGTCATTTCGACCTGTCTCCGGTCGATGAGGAGTTTTTGCACCGGTATTTTATCGAGGAACAGCGGCGTCGGGCCAATATGCAGTCAAAAAACAACCAGGATGATGATTTAGACAGCAGTTGAATCTCTGGCTGTTTACAGCGCTCATCCACTTCAGTATTATTCACCGCGTTCGGAGGGGTGGCAGAGTGGTTGAATGCACCGGTCTTGAAAACCGGCATGGGTTTATAGCCCATCCAGGGTTCAAATCCCTGCTCCTCCGCCATATCATAGAAAAGCCCGCTGCGTTTAATCGCAGCGGGCTTTTTGCATTTACCCGTTCAGAGCTCAGAGGCCGGTCATGGACATTCTGCTGGAACATCGCGATTATCTCGTCATCAACAAGGCAGTCGGCAGCGGCATGCATCAGGAAGGGGATCAGCCAGGGCTGGTGCGCCAGCTCAGCGAAGCCCTGGGCGAGCCTCTGTATCCGGTACATCGACTGGACAAGATCACGACC
Organism: Oceanisphaera sp.; assembly: GCA_041586855.1. Taxonomy (GTDB): domain Bacteria; phylum Pseudomonadota; class Gammaproteobacteria; order Enterobacterales; family Aeromonadaceae; genus Oceanimonas. The sequence continues at coordinate 661 of JBFGZI010000202.1, forward strand.
GGTGTCTTGCTGCTGGCCCGAAACCCGGACGCCAATCGTGAACTCAGCTGTCAGTTTGCCGAACGGAGCACCCGCAAATGGTATCTGGCGCTATCGGATCACAAGCCAATCAAAAAGCAGGGCCTGATCAAGGGCGACATGGAAAAGGCGCGCGGCGGCAGCTGGAAGCTGTGTCGCACTCAGCACAATCCAGCCATTACCCGTTTCCACAGCACCTTGCTGATCGAGGGCCTGCGCGCCTTTTTACTGCAGCCCCAGACCGGTAAAACCCACCAGCTGCGGGTGGCGCTGAAAAGCCAGGGCTGTCCCATTCTGGGAGACAGCCGCTACGGTGGTAGCGCGGCAGACAGAGGCTACCTGCATGCCTGGCAACTGAGCTTTTCTTATCAGGGCGAGCGGATGACGGTGCGGGCACCGTTGGCCGAAGGTGAACATTTCATCAGCCATGCCGCCGAGCTGGAAGGTTGGGCTTCGGGGATCATGGCGGCAAGCAAAGTTGACTAAACTCGGTCATCCTTCCTGATCAAGAATCGTGACAAGGAGAGACCAGATGTACTACTGGATAATGGGCGGTGGCGGCATCGGCCGTGCCCTGGCCCGGGAATGCCTTGAGCGGGGCGATAAGGTGGCGCTGTTCAGCCGCACCGACCCGGGTGTGGAAGGGGTTGACTGGCGGGCCGTGGACAACACCAATCTCGAGGCCCTGACCGAGGTCACCCGGGAACTGGCGCTACCGGCTCGGGTAATCAATACCCTGGGCATGCTCCATCAGGGCGAACAACAGCCGGAAAAGCGCATCGAGCACGTCACCGAGGCAGCGCTCGTCAACAGCATTCACATCAACACCTGGCCCACCCTGGCCATGGCCCAGTTGCTTTCTGTCCGCTTATCCCGCCAGCAGCCGTTGCTGTTTGCCGCCCTGTCGGCGCGGGTGGGCAGCATCGGCGATAACAGAGCCGGCGGCTGGTACAGCTATCGCATCAGTAAGGCGGCGCTCAACATGGCGATCAAAACCCTGAGTATCGAGTGGCAGCGGCGCTTTCCCACCGCCTGCGTGGTGGGGCTGCATCCGGGCACTGTGGCTACGGCACTGTCGGCGCCTTTCCACTCCGGTCTGGCCGAGGGCCAGCTGCACAGTCCGGAACGGGCGGCCCGGCATCTGCTGACGGTGCTCGACGGCCTGGGCCCCGAGCATTCCGGCCGGGTTTTTGCCTGGGATGGTCAGGAAATTCAGCCCTGAACCGTTGCCCGCCTGCCTGAAACAATTCAGTATGACGATAGTTGCCGTTCTCTTTGTTCATCTGCGGGTGATGTCATGTTTTCTCTGACTGCACAAGACGTAAAAACCGGTGTACCTCTGACCGACAAGACCGCCGTTATTCAGGCGCTGGCCGACTGGTTGGAGCAGGATGGTCATGTTGCCGCCGGTTACGGGGCCGGTATGCTGGCGCGAGAGGCACAAACCGCCACCTATCTGGGACAGGGCATTGCCATCCCCCACGGCACTCAGGAGAGCCGCCACCTGATTAAAAAAACCGGCATCAAGGCGATGCACCTGCCCGACGGCGTGCCCTGGAGCGATGGAGAAAAGGCCTATCTGGTACTGGGCATCGCCGCCGGCTCCGACGAGCATCTGGGCCTGCTTAAACAATTGGCCAGAACCCTGTCTCGGGACGGGCTGATTGAACAAATAAAGGCCGCCCGGGCGCCACAGGAGGTGTTGCAACTGTTGCAGCATGATGCCGGGTCGACGTTCGAATGGACGCTGAACGCCGAGCAGGTGAGCGTCAAGTCCGGAGCCGGCTCTCTGGATCAGCTGGTCGAACAGGCGGTATCACTCATTCAGTTGAGCCCGGATGAGGGGGAAAAACTGCAGCAACGCGAGGCCATCCATATAGGACAGGGCTGGTGGCTGAAGCAGATTCCGACCGACGGCAAGCCCGGTGCGGCGCTGCTGACTTCCTTTTCTTCCGCCATCGAGCATCGCCAGCAGCCGGTATCCGGGCTGCTGGCGCTGGCGGTGAAAGGAGCCGGCCACAAGACACTGCTGATCCAAGTGAGCGATTGGCTGGCGGCGGGCAAGGGGGCCGATCTGGCGAGGCAGGACTCGGCCGAGGCGTTGCTCGAAGCCCTGAAACGGGGGCCGGTATCATCGGCCGGCAATGAAAGGACGGCAGTGGTGCGTAATCAGCATGGGCTGCATGCCAGGCCTGGTGCCACTCTGGTGCAAACCGCCAAACAATTCGAGGCAGAGATCAAAATTCGCAATCTCGACGGAGACGGGCACTGGGTATCGGCCAAGAGTCTGATGAAGGTGATTGGTCTGGACGCCAAGGCTGGCCATCAGCTGGTGTTCAGTGCCGAGGGTCAGGATGCCGAGACGGCCCTGAATGCCCTGGAAGAGGCGATAAACGGAGGGCTGGGAGAGGAGTTTGCTACCTTGGCCGTGGTATCGGAATCCGGAGCTGGCGACATCCATGAGCCCCACGACATCGCGGTCAATACTCGGGTGCGTGGCGTGTCTGCCTCACCCGGTATTGCCATAGGCCCGTTGTTTGTCGATGCCCCCCTTCAGTTCTATTACCCGCAACAGGCCAAGGATGCCGAGGCCGAGCAGCAAAAGTTGAATGCGGCCATCAAGCAGGCCAGTGCGGAGCTGGGCGCGACCCTGAGTCAAATAAGTGATCCTCAGGCTCGGGACATGATGGCGATGCATCAGGAATTGCTGGCCGATCCGTCTCTGACGCAGGGAGTGAGCTGCCGTATCACACAGGGGCTGTCGGCCGCCGCCGCCTGGTGGAACGAGATAGACTCCGCCGCCACCCGGCAGGCGGCCTGCCCCGATGCCTTATTGGCCGAGCGGGCCGTCGACATTCGCGATATTGGTCGCCGGGTCATGGCTCTGTTGTGCGACAGTAACCCGGTGGCTACACCGGACCATCCCTATCTCTGGGTCGCGCAGGATATAGGTCCCTCCCAGCTGGTCAACCTGGACCCGAACAGGGTACTGGGGCTGGTCACCGTTGGCGGTGGGGCCTCGTCTCACAGCGCCATTCTGGCTCGCTCTCTGGGTATTCCGGTTCTGGTAGCGGCAGGCGATGCCGTCATGACGTTGCCGTCGGGCACCGAGGCCATTCTCAATGGCGATGACGGCACGCTATGGGTCGCCCCGGAGTCCTCGGTGCTGGAGCAGGCCCGGGTTCGCCAGCAAGAGGCGCGGAAGCAGGCCGAACAGGCCTGGGCTCATCGTCACGAACCGGCCATCACTCGTGACGGGCACAGGGTGGAGGTGGCGGCCAATCTCGGCGATACCGCCCGGGCGGCAGAGGTGGTGGAGGCTGGCGCCGAAGGGGTAGGCCTGCTGCGTACCGAATTTGTGTTTATGGCCCGGCGCAGCGCGCCGGATCTCGATGCTCAGCAGGCCGCCTATCAGAGCGTGTTCGATGCCCTCGACGGCCGGCCGCTGGTGGCAAGAACCCTGGACGTGGGTGGCGACAAACCCCTGCCTTACTGGCCGGTGCCAAAAGAAGACAACCCTTTTCTCGGGGTGCGTGGCATTCGGTTGTGCATGCAAAAGCCCGAACTGTTGGAAACCCAGTTGCGCGCCTTGCTGATGGCCGCCGGCGGCAGGCCCCTGCGCATTATGTTTCCCATGATGGCTGACTGGTCTGAATGGCGCTGGGCCAGGGCCCTGTTCGACAGGATCCAGGCCGAGGTGCAGGCCTCTGATGTGCAGGCCACCAAGGTGCAGCTCGGTATCATGGTGGAAGTCCCTTCCATCGCCCTCAATGCCGAGGTATTTGCCCAAGAGGTTGATTTTTTCAGTATCGGCACCAACGATCTGACCCAGTACACGCTGGCGATGGACCGGGGGAGCGTTGAGCTG
>JBFGZI010000203.1:0-4534 GCA_041586855.1 Oceanisphaera sp.
AAGTCGACATAGGCGATGCGCATCGCTTCGGGCAGGGCAATCAATGCCGCCCTGTCATAGGCGGCATCGAAACGGCGCTGCAGGCTGTCGGCCCGAAAGAAGTCACCTTCATACAGACGTATCCGGCCGGCATGTCGGCACAAATAGTGGCCTGATGGCTCCAGATCGGGTTCAAGTCCGGCCTCGGCGAAAAAGTCCTGTACCGCCAGCGGCGACAGCTCGAACCCCGCCACCGTATGCCCCCGCTCCGCCAGCCAGTGCATATCCCGGCTCTTGCCACAAAGAGGCACCAGCACCTCGGTCTGTTCCGAGAGCATTAACCGGGGCCAGAACCGGCTTAACTGGCCGTTAACCTGCTGGCGATGAAATCCGATGCGTGAAGACTGCCAGCGCTGATGCCAGAACTCTGCTTCCATGTCGACTCCCGTTGTTAGGGTCTGTTGACCCTGATAAAACCGGGACTATCGCAGCTTGATGCCCTGTCTATCAAGCCCCCGGCTTGAACTGATTGCTACCGGGATCGTAGTGGTAGCCTATTTGTGACATGCGCGCCATCAGTCGGCCGCTGTCCAGCTCGTAACGGGACAGCAGCGCAGAGAGGCTGTCGCATTCCAGGCGCAGCTTCTCGTTCAGAATACTCAGCACCATATGGTTATCCATTCGCTCCAGTAACGTCTTGTCCATGTCGTTCTCCTGTCAGGTTTTTTTGCTCAATATAGCGGGATAAGCGAATACTATAGCCGAACAGGAGAATACTTCCTCGCCTAAAACACTGTGCATTTAAACAGTATTTCATTGACCGACATGCCACCGGGTATTACTGTATATAAACACAGTGAATGAGCAGCAAGGATCCTGTATGGCCACTCTCTTGTTATCCCGTGAACAGTTATCCCGTGAACAGTTATCCCGTGAAACAGACAATGCCATTGTGCGTATTGCGCACTGGAGCCGTGGGCAACAGGCTCGCCTGCTGGCTGATCTGGCCGCCATCAGCCGGAGCAACCGGGGGTGGATTCTGGTAGCCAATGCCCCCGCCCCCCTGTCACGCCGGGCGCTGGTCGACGCTGGCGTTAATCCGGCACGGGTAATAGAGGTAAAAAGGGCATCCGGACAGCTGCTGCAACAGGCCATAGCCTGCACCGGCATTGCCGCCGTGGTGTGCTGGCAGCCGGCCGGTACCACGCTGCCCACCGGCAGCCATTGCCGTCAACGTGTGTTCATGATCAACCAGCATGACGCCCTGCCGGCTTCATCCGTTCAGACGACAGGTACCCCCGGCCCTTTCATGACCGACAAAACCGGGATCCCCAGATGCATGAAACCCGCAGCCGGACAAATAGCCTGGCGCGGGTTGACTCGGGGACGCTGCGGTTCGATTCGGTGATACCGAGGTAGTGCCACCATCGGTGCCGCGATCCGTGGTGGCTTCAATAGGGGGGTTATCAAGAGGCCTGAAGCACCGATGGTGCCTGATGCAGCTTCAGTGCCCGCCTTCATCCTTGTCGTAAGGAAACCTGACGTGACCGTAGCGGATCACCAGTATTGCCACCGCCAGCACCAGGGCGGCACCGGCCACCGTGATCAGCCGCCAGCTGTCCATGCCTTTCATGTCCAGAATAAGATAGCGGGCCAAAGCGACGATGGCGATATAGAGCGGTATGCGGATGGGCAACTTACCGGAACGCAGATAGATGGCGACCATCGCCAGCACTTCCAGATAGATGAACATCAACAGCAAGTCGGCCAGGGTCACGGTTCTGGCTCGCCACATGTGGCCGATTTCTATGCCCACCGCCACCACCGTGGACGCGGCCACTATGATCAGGCCTATATGCTGCAGCACATCCAGCACCTTGCTGCCCAGCATGCGATTATTACTCATAGACTCCCCTTGTATATGGTGTAAACAGGATAACTCCCCGGCCTTGTTCCCATAGGACCAGCCCCCTATAATAACCGCGATTTTACTCACATAACTTATAAGAAATTAAACTTGTATGAATTTTTTGAATAAAGCGAACACGCCGCCCTAGCCCGCATACCCTGTATCCATAGCGCCTGCCAGCGCCTTGTCTCGCCCCGGACACCCAACCCACAACCCTGGAACAATAATAATGCTATCGAACATCAAGCAAACCTGGCTCTTCAACATAAGGGGAGACGTGCTTGCCGGCCTGGTGGTTGCCCTGGCACTGATCCCGGAAGCCATCGCCTTTTCCATTATCGCCGGTGTCGACCCCAAAATCGGTCTCTATGCCTCCTTCAGCATGGCGGTGGTCATCGCCTTCGCCGGTGGCCGTCCGGGCATGATTTCCGCTGCCACCGGCGCCATGGCGCTGCTGATGGTCACCCTGGTCAAGGAGCACGGCCTGCAATATCTGCTGGCCGCCACCCTGCTCTGCGGTGTGCTGCAGATCCTCGCCGGCTATTTACGCCTGGGCGAGCTGATGCGCTTTGTGTCCCGCTCCGTGGTCACCGGCTTCGTCAACGCCCTCGCCATTCTGATCTTCATGGCCCAGCTGCCCGAACTAACCAGCGTTACCTGGCATGTGTATGCCATGACCGCCGCCGGTCTGGGTATCATCTATCTGCTGCCGCTGGTGCCGGTGGTGGGCAAACTGCTGCCTTCCCCCCTGGTGTGCATCATCAGCCTGACCCTGGTCGCCATTGCCTTCGGCATCGATATACGCACAGTGGGTGACATGGGCGAATTGCCGGACAGCCTGCCCGTGTTCCTGTGGCCCGAGGTACCGCTCAACCTCGAGACCCTCGCCATTATCTTCCCCTACTCCCTGTCGCTGGCCATAGTGGGCCTGCTCGAGTCGATGATGACCGCCACCATAGTGGACGATCTCACCGACACCAAGAGCGACAAGAACCGGGAATGCAAGGGCCAGGGTCTGGCCAACATTGCCACCGGCGCCCTGGGCGGCATGGCCGGTTGCGCCATGATTGGCCAGTCGGTGATCAACGTCAAATCCGGCGGTCGTGGCCGGCTCTCGACCCTGGTGGCGGGCGTGGTACTGCTGATCATGGTGGTGTTCCTCGGTCCCTGGGTATCCCAGATCCCGATGGCGGCCCTGGTGGCGGTGATGATCATGGTGTCTATCGGTACCTTCAGCTGGAGCTCGATTACCGATCTGAAAGCGCATCCTGCCAGCTCCAGCATTGTGATGGTCGCCACCGTGGCCACCGTGGTATACAGCCACAATCTGGCTTATGGTGTGCTGGTGGGCGTACTGCTCAGCGCCCTGTTCTTCGCCAACAAGGTGGGTCAGATCCTGTATGTGGGCTCCGATAAAGCCAACGACGGCGCCCGGGAATATCGGGTAGTGGGTCAGGTGTTCTTCACCTCCGCCGAGCAGTTTGTGGCCGCCTTCGATTTCAAGGAAGTGGTCGAGCGGGTACGCATCGATCTGAGCCGGGCCCATTTCTGGGATATTACCGCCATCAGCGCCCTGGACAAGGTGATACTGACCTTCCGTCGGGACGGCACCGAGGTGGAAGTAATCGGTCTGAACGAGGCCAGCGCCACCCTGGTGGATCGCTTTGCCGAGCATAAGGATCCCAAGGCTGTCGAAAAGCTGATGGGCCACTAAATTAAGGGAATAATGATGACGACCAATGTAATGGCCTGTATCGACGGCTCCAGCCACGCCAGCGCCGTATGCGATTGCGCCAGCTGGGCCAGTCTGCGCCTCGAGGCGCCGCTGACCTTTATTCATGTACAAGGCAAAGAGACGACCCCGCCCGAGCGTGATCTCAGTGGCAGCATAGGCCTGGGGAGCCAGGAGCACCTGCTGGAACAGCTGGCCGAACTGGATGCCAAACGCAGCAAGCTGGCCACGGAGCAGGGTTCACTGATGCTGGATGCGGCCCGCACTCGCGCCACCCTGGCCGGTGTGGCTGCCCCGGCGACCTTGCAGCGCCACGGCGAGCTGATTGAAACCCTGCTGGAATTCGAGTCGGATACCCGGCTGCTGGTGCTGGGCCGCCACGGGGAAACGTCCAGCTCCCCCTATGCGCATCTCGGCAGCCATGTGGAGCAGGTGATCCGCGCGCTGCATCGCCCCATTCTGGTGACCCAGGGCGACTTCAAGGCGCCGCAAAAAGTCATGTTGGCGTTCGATGGCAGCGCCACCACCCGCAAGGGAGTGGAGATGCTGGCCCAGAGCCCGCTGTTCAAGGGCCTTGATCTGCACATAGTGCTGGTGGGTGCCGATACCGACGATCACCGGGAGCAACTCAAGTGGGCCTGTGCCGTGCTGAGCCAGTCCGGCATCGATGCCCATAGCCGCATTCTGGCCGGTGACGTCGACCAGGCACTGCCGGCTTATCAGCAGGAGCATGACATCGACATGATGGTGATGGGCGCCTACGGCCATTCCCGCATTCGCCAATGGCTGGTCGGCAGCACCACCACCGCCATGATCAGCACTGCCCGGGTGCCGCTGCTGATACTGCGCTAAGGTTTATCCGGCACTAAAAAAACCACCGGGAGCCATGGCTCCCGGTGGTTTTTTTCTACCTG
>JBFGZI010000204.1:0-4505 GCA_041586855.1 Oceanisphaera sp.
CCGCCCTGGGCAGCGCCTTTGTCACCAAGACGGTCGCCAAGCAATACTTCAAAGAACCCCGTCCTTATGTGCTGTGGCTGGCAGAACAGGGGCGACTCGCCGACAGCGGCCGTTTTTACGCCCAGCTGCCGTCGATACGGGAAAAGTGGCTGGCCGACGGCCTGAGAGAAATGCCGGAACGGCAAGTACCGGGCTGGCTCAAGCTGCACTGGCAGGATGAGGTCAGCTATTCCTTTCCCTCGGGCCATTCCATTGCCGCCATGACCATCGCTGGCTTCTATTGTCTGCTGCTGCTCTACCGGCGCCGCTCCCCCTGGCTCGTCGGAGCCTTGGCCACCTGGGCAGTGTCGGTCTGTTATTCTCGGCTGTTGCTTGGCCTGCACTGGCCGGTGGATATTCTGGCCAGCAGCCTGTTGGGGGTGATGTTCGGCGTACTCGGTGCCTGGGCCTTTATTCGCTGGGATCAGCGTTGAAAAACAAGTTGTAAGCCTGTCTCTTAGTCACAAATCAACGTGTGGAATAAAGAGGCAACAGGGTTGCCTCCTCCGACACGCTACAAGCACATCCCTGTGACGCTCAGCAAATGCCATCCCTGGCATTTGACGGTCGGCTGAGGCAATCCCTGCAGCCTCTTCCATGATGAGGAGTTTTCCGCAGGTGGTGCCACCAGACGACTCCGCTGCAGAAGGAGGGCAAAGGGTATCTGCTCAGCTGACCATCCGCGCCAGGGAGGGCGCGGCTGAGCCCCCAGGGAAGGGTTTACGGCGTGTCGGCGGAGTAGTGCCCTTTGTCCGATTTCCTAACGCAAAAAGGGCGCCGAAGCGCCCTTTTTATTGCGGTAATACTGGTTGCGGTATTACCGGCCGATTCAGCCTTTGTACTTGCTGAATACCAGGCTGGCGTTGGTGCCGCCAAAACCGAAGCTGTTGGACATCACTGTGTCCAGCTCGGCTTCCTTGTACTCGGTCACGATAGGCAGATTCTTCGCCTTTTCGTCCAGCTCGGTAACGTTGATGCTCGGGGCAATGAAGCCGTTTTCCAGCATCAGCAGCGAGTAGACTGCTTCGTGCACACCGGCGGCACCCAGCGCATGGCCGGTCATCGCCTTGGTGGCAGAGATGTAAGGGGCATTGTCGCCAAACAGGTTATTGATGGCTTCCAGCTCTTTCACATCACCAACCGGCGTCGAGGTGCCGTGGGTATTGATGTACTGCACCGGGGCCGGCGCAGTGGCCATGGCCTGCTGCATGCAGCGTACGGCGCCTTCACCGGACGGAGCTACCATGTCGTAGCCGTCGGAAGTGGCACCGTAACCGGTGATTTCGGCGTAGATCTTGGCACCACGCTTGAGGGCGTGTTCCAGCTCTTCCACCACCACCATGCCGCCGCCACCGGAGATAACGAAGCCGTCGCGGCCCGCATCATAGGTGCGGGAGGCCAGTTCGGGGGTGTCGTTGTATTTGCTGGACAGGGCGCCCATGGCATCGAACTGCAGGGCCAGGGTCCAGTCCACTTCTTCACCACCACCGGCGAAGACGATATCCTGCTTGCCCAGCTGGATCTGCTCCAGTGCATGGCCGATACAGTGTGCAGAGGTGGCACAGGCCGAGCTGATGGTGTAGTTGATGCCCTTGATTTTGAACGGGGTCGCCAGACAGGCGGACACGGTGGACGACATGGTGCGTGGCACCATGTAAGGTCCTACACGGCGCACGCCTTTGGTGCGCAGGATGTCACAGGCTTCGATCTGGTTCTTGGAAGAAGCACCACCGGAGCCAGCGACCAGACCGGTGCGCTCATTGGATACCATAGACTCGTCAAGGCCCGCATCGGCGATCGCCTGTTCCATGGAAAGATAGGCAAAGGCGGCGGCATCGCCCATAAAGCGCATGACTTTACGATCGATATGTTCGGACGGGATCAGATTAACATTCCCCCATACCTGGCTACGCAGGTTATGATCAGCAAACTGCTGGGAGAAGCTAATACCGGAGCGGCCCGCTTTGAGTGAGGCCAGAACCTCTTCCTGATTGTTACCAATGCTGGATACCACACCGATACCGGTAATGACTGCTCTTCTCATCTATCTTTCCTACTGTCTTGATTTGGCGCCAATTCTACCCATAAAAAATGGTCAAACTGGTCTGCTTTCACATAAAATGACCGTTTTTACGGCCCCGGAGGTTCAGTGTCACCCCACTTCATTACAACCGCGCGTCTGGACTGGAATGACCAGGGCACGCCGGTCGCCGCTGCGTTCGACGATGTCTACTTCTCTAACGACGATGGTCTTGCCGAAACCCGCTATGTGTTTCTGGGCCACAATGGCCTGCCCGAACGCTGGATTGACCATGACAGGTCACTGTTCGTGGTGGCCGAAACCGGCTTTGGCACCGGCCTTAACGTGCTGGCCACCTGGCAGGCCTTTATCGACTATCGTCGGCAACATCCGCAAGGTAACGCCCGGCGCCTGCACCTGATCAGCGTGGAAAAATTTCCGCTTACCCACGCCGATCTGCAACAGGCCCTGGGCCAATGGCCAGAGCTTAGCATTTTAAGCGAACGTTTGTTAGCTGAATATCCGCCCGCCGTTAACGGCTGTCACCGGCTCTGGCTGGACGAAAATGTATGCCTGGATTTATGGCTGGGAGACGTGGACGAGGTACTGCCGCAGATGGAAGCGGGCCTGGCCGGCAAGGTGGACGCCTGGTATCTGGACGGCTTCGCCCCCAGCAAGAATCCGGAAATGTGGACGCCACAACTGTTCCGGCAACTGGCGCGTCTGGCCCGTAATGGCGCCACCCTGGCCACCTTTACCGCCGCCGGTTTCGTGCGCCGCGGGCTGAACGAGGCCGGCTTTCAGGTCGGGCGAGTCAAGGGCTTTGGTCGCAAACGGGAAATGCTGGCGGGGGTTCGTCGCTGTGACCAGCGTCTTCCCTACCCCACGCCCTGGTTCTGGCGCCGGCCGGGCCGGGCCGGCCATACCCTGATTGTCGGGGCCGGCATCGCCGGTGCCAGTCTGGCTTATGCCCTCACCCGCCGCGGCCAGCGAGTAACCCTGCTCGATCAGAATGAAACCCCGGCGATGGGTGCCTCGGGCAACCGCCAGGGCGCCATTTATCCGCTGCTTAACGGCGAGCACGATTGCTTGAGCCAGTTTTTTCTGCAGGCCTTTCTCTTCGGGCGTCGGGCCCTGCCGGCCCTGGCCAAACGGCACGCCTTCAGTCATGACTGGTGTGGCGTGGTCCAGCTGGCTTACAACGAAAAGAGCGGCGCCAAAATCGACAAGCTGCTGGCCAGTCAGTTTCCGGCGGCACTGCTGCAGCCGTTAACCGCCGAGCAGGTCAACGCGCGCACCGGTATTGCAGCCAATCTGCCCGGCATCGAGTATCCACTGGGTGGCTGGGTTTGTCCTTTCGAGCTGACGGCTGCCCTGCTGGCCGAGGCGCAAAAAAGCGGCCTGCTGGACTGCCACTACCAGACCCGGGTCGAGAGTCTGGCGCGGGAAGAGAACCAATGGCAGCTCTCCACCGAGGCCAAAACCTTCTGTGCCGATAATGTAGTGCTGGCCAGCGGCCACGAAGTAACAAAATGGCCGCAGACCAGCACGCTGGCGCTGTCGCCGGTGCGGGGCCAGGTGAATTATCAGCCTTCAAGCCCCTCGATAACGCCACTGAAAACCGTGGTCTGCTACGAAGGTTATCTCACCCCCGCCTGGCAGGGAACACACTGCGTCGGTGCCAGTTATGGTCGCAGGCAGTCAGAATTGAATTATCGGGAGCAAGACGAACAGGAGAACCTGCGCAAGCTGGTGCGTACCCTGCCCGCGCTCGACGATCTGACGCCCGTTGCGGGTGCCGGCCGGGTGAGTGTGCGCGCCGCCTGTCGCGATCATCTGCCGCTGGCCGGTGCCGCCCCGGATAAAGCGCGGCAGCTGGCGCAATATGACAAGATGCCACGTCGAAAATGGGAAGCATTACCTCTGGCGGAAGATCATGCGGGGCTGTATGTGATGTCGGGGATGGGCTCGCGGGGCCTGTGCTCGGCACCCTTGCTGGCCGAGCTGATGGCGGCTCAGTTGCTGGACGAGCCCTATCCTCTGTCTCAGGCACAATTGGCGGTGCTTAACCCCAACCGACATTGGGTGCGCAAGCTGCTGAAAGGAAAACCTGTAACATAACGCTGTAAGCGGTCAGCCTGTCTCTTAGTCACAAGTTTTTGTTGATTTCTGGTGACGGGTGCCCGTAGAAAATCGGGCAAAGGGCACTACTCCGCCGACACGCCGTAAACCCCTCCCTGGGGGCTCAGCCGCGCCCTCCCTGGCGCAGATGGCCGGCTGAGCAGACACCCTTTACCCTCCTTCTGCAGCAGAGGGGCGGATGAAGGGTTCTACTCCAGCGACCATCACATGACAGGACCAACAAAGGCTCCTGCAATGTTGGCACTCCCGCCGTCCATGGCGGTCGGACGTCATGTGCTGAGCGTTACATGGACGTACTTGAAGC
>JBFGZI010000205.1:0-4501 GCA_041586855.1 Oceanisphaera sp.
ACGGAGGAAGGCGTATGAGCAGGCACAAGTTGTCCTGGCCGCAGCGTCTGGCCATGTATGGCGTAGATCACCTGCGGCAGTTGTTCGCCAGTCTGGGTGAGCTGTGGCGTACCCCGTTGAGTTCGCTGATGACCATCGCCGTACTGGGAGTCAGCCTGGCATTGCCGGCGAGTTTTTACGTGCTGCTGAAAAATGCCGAGTCGGTCAGCGAATTCTGGCAGAGCAAGGCGCAGATCAGCCTGTATCTGCAACAGAGTGCGACCGAAGCCCAGACCGCCGAGCTGCAGCAACGGCTGGCGGCCATGGCCGAAATAGAAAATATCACCTATATCAGTGCCGCCCAGGGCCTGGCCGACTTCAAGGGGGCCGCCGGTTTTGCCGAGGCGCTGGAGCTGCTGGAAGACAATCCGCTGCCGGCAGTGTTTATTCTTAACCTGTCCGAGGGCGGTCGGGCACCGGATGCCGCCGAGTTGCTGCTGGCGGACATGAGCGCCGAGCCCATAGTGGCCACCGCTCGCCTGGACATGGCCTGGCTGGCCCGACTGTCGGGCATCGTCGATCTGTTGCGGCAGGCGGTGGCGGGCATGGCCGCCCTGTTGCTGGCCGGCGTGCTGCTGGTGGTCAGTAACACCCTGCGACTCAATATCCTCAACAGCCGTTACGAGATAGAGGTGATGAAGCTGGTGGGAGCGACCGACAGCTTCATTCAGCGGCCCTTTTTGTATGTGGGGCTCTGGTACGGCATCATCGGCGGCCTGCTGGCCTGGTGGTTGACCCTGGTGATGGTGTTCTGGCTCAGCCACAAGGTGAACGCGCTGGCGGCCTTGTATCAGAGTGACTTTGATCTGCTGGGGCTGGGAGCACAGGAAAGCCTGCTGCTTATCCTGACCGGCACCCTGCTCAGCCTGCTGGCGTCCGGATTTTCGGTACGGCGTCACATCCGTGCCATAGAGCCGAGTTGAACTTGATGCCCTTCTTGTGGTCTCATGGAGGCAGAAACAAGCGATCCGCTTGACATTTATCCCCAGATAAATACATTTTCCGTTGCTGCGCCCTCATCTTGCAATGTGTGCACAACCAGACCACCAACGTCATGGCAGGGTGCAAGCCGCAGCTGTTTTGATACGGAGTCATGTAATGAATGCGAGTTTAATGACGACAGATTTTCAGCGCCACTTTGCCCTGGTTCCCCAGGGTAGCCTGGAGGCCTATATCCAGGCGGTCAATACCATTCCCGTGCTGAGCGCGGAAGAAGAAAAATCACTGGCCGAGCGGCTGCAGAACGATGGCGACCTGGCCTCGGCCCGCCAGATGATCATGTCGCACCTGCGCTTTGTGGTGCACATTGCCAAGAGTTATTCCGGCTACGGTCTGCCGCAGGCCGACCTGATCCAGGAAGGCAACATAGGTCTGATGAAGGCAGTCAAACGTTTCGACCCCACGGTGGGCGTGCGTCTGGTATCCTTTGCGGTACACTGGATCAAGGCAGAAATTCACGAATACGTGCTGCGTAACTGGCGCGTGGTCAAGGTGGCCACCACCAAGGCACAGCGCAAGCTGTTCTTCAACTTGCGCAAGTCCAAGAAGCGTCTGGGCTGGTTCAATCAGAAGGAAGTGGAAATGGTGGCCGAGAACCTGGGCGTACTCCCCTCCGAAGTGCTGGAGATGGAGTCGCGCATGAGCGCCCAGGATCAGGCCTTCGATCTGGCGTCCGATGACGACGACAAGGACACCAGCTTTTCACCGGTGCATTATCTGCAGGATCATGCCTCGGACGTGGCCCACCAGGTGGAGGAAGCCAACTGGGAGCAAACGGCCAATCGCCGTCTGCGCGCGGCGCTGGCCACGCTGGATGAGCGTAGCCAGCATATTATTCAGGCTCGCTGGCTGGATGAAGACGACAAGACCACACTGCAGACCCTGGCCGACGAATACGGGGTCTCTGCCGAGCGTATTCGCCAATTGGAAAAAAGCGCACTGAAAAAGCTGAAAACGGCCATGGATGCCTGAGTAACAACAAGGTCATGGTGAAAGGCCCCGCAGGGGCCTTTTTTCCGTCGATAATTTATTTTTGATCAGATAAGAGCAGGATAATCCCATGAAAATACTGGAGCATCTGTTTCACAACAACCAGGAATGGTCAGAGAGGATCAAAGCGGAAGATCCGACCTTTTTCGAGAAGTTGGCGTTGCAACAGACGCCCGAATATCTGTGGATCGGCTGCTCCGACAGCAGGGTACCCGCCAACCAGCTGACCGGTCTGCTGCCTGGCGATGTATTTGTGCATCGCAACGTGGCCAACCTGGTGGTGCATACGGACTTCAATTGCCTGTCGGTGGTACAATACGCGGTTGAAGTGCTCAAGGTGAAACACATCATCATCTGCGGCCACTACGGCTGCGGTGGGGTTCTGTCGGCTATGAAGAACCAGGAATTGGGACTCATCGACAACTGGCTGCGCAATATCAAGGACCTGTACTGCAAGCATCAGGAGGCTCTGGAAAGCATCGAAGATGAGAAAGAGCGGGGCGATGTCATGTGCGAGCTGAACATAGTGGAGCAGGTCGCAAATCTGTGTCACACCACCATAGTGCAAAATGCCTGGAAACGGGGTCAGTCGCTGTCGGTACACGGCTGGGTATACGGCATCAAGGACGGCAAGCTGCAGGACCTGGGGGTGTGTGTGAATGATGTAGAGCAGATCCCTGATGTTTACCGTATCTTCCAGAAGCGCAGATTGGGTAAATAGCGATAACTTGAACGAGTAGGAAATCTTCATGAGACGTGAATTGGCCATTGAATTTTCCCGAGTGACGGAAGCCGCCGCCCTGGCAGGCTACAAGTGGCTGGGACGAGGCGACAAGAATATCGCCGACGGTGCTGCCGTAGCGGCCATGCGTCATGTACTGAATGAAATCGAAATCAGTGGCGAGGTGGTGATCGGCGAGGGTGAGATAGACGACGCACCCATGCTTTATATCGGCGAAAAAGTCGGTCAGGGCGGTGACGAGGTAGATATCGCCGTCGATCCCATCGAAGGGACCCGCATGACGGCCATGGGCCAGTCCAATGCGCTGGCGGTGATGGCGGTGGGCGAAAAGGGCGCTTTCTTGCGTGCCCCCGACATGTACATGGAAAAGCTGATTGTCGGTGCCGGTGCCAAGGGCGCCATCGATCTGAACAAATCCATCGAGCAGAACATCAAGGCAGTCGCCAAGGCACTGAACAAGCCTCTGTCCCGCTTTACCGTGATCACCCTGGCCAAACCGCGTCACGACAAGGCGATCAAGACCATGCAGGCCCTGGGTGTGCGGGTGTTCGCTGTGCCCGACGGCGATGTGGCGGCGTCCATTCTCGCCTGTGTCCCCGAAAGCGAAGTGGACATGCTCTATGGCATCGGCGGTGCGCCCGAGGGCGTGATTTCCGCAGCGGCGGTACGCGCGCTGGACGGCGATATGCAGGCTCGTCTGGTACCGCGCTACGAGGTCAAGGGGCCGAGTGAAGAGAACCTGGCGCTAGGTCAGCAGGAGATCGAACGCTGCAAGCAGATGGGCATCGAAGTCGGCAAGGTGCTGACCCTGGAAGAAATGGCGCGTACCGATAACGTCATCTTTTCGGCCACCGGTATCACCAAGGGTGATTTGCTGGAAGGCATCAGCAGCGATGGCCACTATGCCCACACCGAAACTCTGGTGATCCGCGGCAAGTCGCGCACCGTGCGCCGCATCCGCTCCACCCATATCCTGTCCCGCAAGGACCCGAAGTTGCAGGAAATCATCCTGTAACCGACCGGGTATGAGTGGTCGGATATAAGCGAAAAAAGGGATGCCCAGGCATCCCTTTTTGTTTGGCCCTTGGCCTTCGGTAGCAGCGAAAGAGGAGACCAAAGGGTCAGCTCCGCCGACTCGCCGTAAACCCATCCCTGGGGGCTCAGCCGCGCCATCCGTGGCGCGGATGGTCGGCTGAGCAGATCCCTTTGCCCTCCTTGGTGCTACAGAGCCTCCAGTGGGCACTGTCTGCAGGTAATACCAATCTATAAAACTAACTGTTCTGTTGAGCTGCCCTGTAAAGGTCGAACGAAAGGTCAACTCCACCGACACGCTTCAAGTACGTCCATGTAACGCTCATCACATGACGTCCGACCGCCATGGACGGCGGGAGTGCCAACATTGCAGGAGCCTTTGTTGGTCCTGTCATGTGATGGTCGGTGGAGCAGATCCCTTTGCCCTCCTTGATGCTCCGGCGTTGCCTGTAGGCGCCGTCTGCAGGCAACTCGGAGTTCCAGAAGAGGCAACAGAGAACGGCTCCCACGACCGTGAAATGCCAGGGACGGCATTTCCGAGCCCCCAGGGATGGGTTTATGGCGTGTCGAGGGAGGCGGCTGTGTTGCCTCTGGTCTGGGGGCCTCAATATGACCAGATCATTACTGGGATTGGTATTACTCCTGCTGGCTGCCTCTGGTCAGCGCTGCCGGATCCAGCAGGTGGCGCAATTCCTCTTC
>JBFGZI010000206.1:0-4483 GCA_041586855.1 Oceanisphaera sp.
CTGACCAGGCAGGTGCGCCAGTACCCGGGCTTCCGCATCCTGAAATCGCTTGAGCTTGAGCAAGTCCTGGTTGCGTGTCGGCAGATAGCGGCTGTCACGATGACGCAGCATCAGCCCCTCGCCACCCAGGGCGTCCACCTCGGTCAGGTAGGCGGCCAGGGCGGCATTATCGGGCAGCAGCCGCTGCTCGACCCATTGCAGATAAGGAGAGTTCATATTTGAAAACAGCCGTTCCAACGCCGTTAACCGCGCCTCGAACGGCAGCTCGCTGGCGGGCAGGTCGAACACCATAAAGCGAATGGCACGCCATTCATCCTCGTCGGGCCGGTAACGGCGTACCGCGGCCGATAACTCTTCAAACCGCCCCCGGCCCAGCCAGAGTTCGCCGTCGAGTGGCGTATCGGGAAAGCCGGCGACAAACCAGTCGGGCACCGAAAAACGATGACCGCCGCGCGACAGCAGCTCGCGCCCGTTCCAGTAGGCCCGCACCCCGTCCAGCTTTTCGCTGACCCGGTAATGGGTCACATCCTGCTGTTGATAGTCCGATGCCAGTTGCAGCGGCGGCGGCTCTATGCCCTCTGCATATCCGGCACCCGACAACAGCACCAACGGTAGCCACAGTGGTAACCTCTTCATGCTCAACCCTCCCTGGTAGAAACAACAGCGACCGTATAAATCTCAATCACCAACCACCAAGAATAGTAGACCCCTGTAGATACCATTTCAGTGGGGTGCTTTTTGTAGGCACCACTTCAGTGGGGCGATCGTACAGCCACCAGCAAAATCTCCCGACTGAAGTCGGGCCTACAGGGAGCGATCGTACCGCAAGCAACAAAAGCTCCCGGCTAAAGCCGGGCCTACAGGGGGGCGCTTTTTGTGGCACTGCTTTAGCTGTGCAATGTGGCGCAGCCACATCTCAACACCAATGTCTTATATATCGCCGTATTACCTGACCCCGTGCACCAGATCCGGCGTTGCCGGATTTAGCAGCTAAAGCAGCTACTACAGCGGGACTAGGCTCAGCCACGCCATGCAAGAGACAGCGGGGATTGCCGTAGCCGACCGTCAAATGCCATGGACGGCATTTGCCGAGCGTCCCAGGGATGGGCTTGGAGCGTGTCGGCGGAGCGCAACCGCGTTGCTGCTTCGCATGGCGATCGCGATCAGTGACGCTCCTGGTCCGGTACCACGTTGACGGGCCTAGCGGCAGACCAGCCAAAGGCAAATTGCGCCAGCTGTAACGCCAGCATCAGCAGCAGCGCCCACTGCCAGTTGCCGCCGATATCCCTCAGCAAGCCCAGCGACACCGGGCCCAGCGCCGCCAGCAGATAGCCGATGCTCTGAGCCATGGCCGACAGCGCCGTGGCCTGGGCGGTATTGGCCGCCCGCAGCACGAAAAACGATAAGGCCAGGCTGAGCGCGCTACCACAACCCATGCCTATCAAAGAAGCCCACAGCATCGGCGCCGCCGCCGGTTGCCACCAGAGTCCGGCGATGCCGGCAAAGGAAACAATAAAGGTGCCCAACACCAGCGAACGCTGGCTGCGCATCTTGGCCGCCAGTATCGGCACCAGCAGGTTGAAGGGAATGCTCACCAGGTTGATCAGCGCCGTAGCGGTACCGGCATCATGGGCATCCAGGCCATTTTCCAGCAGGATTTTCGGCAGCCAGGTGGCCATGGAATAAAAATAGAACGACTGCAGGCCCATATAAAAGGTGATGGACCAGGCCAGCGGGTCTCGCCACAGACTGACACGCACCGGATTGGCGGGCCGCCCCACCCCCCTGACCTTCAGCATCGGCAGCCAGAACAGCAGACAGAGCAGCGGCAGTACCGCCCACAGCGCCACCGGATATCGCCAGCTGCCAAACTGCTCCAGCAGAGGCACCGCCAGATACACCCCCATACCCGCCCCCAGGCTCAGGGTAACGGAATACAGGCCTGTCATCAGCCCTACCTGTCGGGGAAAAAAGGCTTTTACCAGCCCCGGGATCAGCACGTTGAGCACGGCAATGGCCAGGCCCAGCAACAGGGTACCGAGGATCACCAGCGGATAATTGTCTACCAGTCGCAGCCCCACCCCCAGGCTTATCACCATGAGACCGGCAATGGTCAGCCACTGAGGCGCCCAGCGGCGGGTCAGCCAGGGCACACAGACGGACATAACGCCGAAACACAGCAGAGGCAGAGTAGTCAGCAGGCTGAAGGCACTGGCGCCGATATCCAGCGCGGCGCGAATTTCCATCACCAGCGGGCCCACCACCACCAGGCCACCCCGCAGGTTGGCGGCAGCCAGCATCAGCGCCACCATGGCCAGCAAAGCAATAACGGGACGACCGCGGAAGGGGTCGTCGGGCAAGGTTGTTGTCATTATTATCCCTTAGGTGCGATGGCGGCGGCCTGGCAATAGATGCTCTAACGGCAAGGCGCATCGACAATTATTGTTGGCATTATTATGAAGAGCGCCCATGTTAGGATTAGCGTCTGAAGAGAGCAAGCACCTCAGAAACATCAATTACCTGATGTAGCGACTGCCACTGACCCTGTCACTGATATAGTTAAATGGTTAATATCGGACAAAAGCTGTAATAACAGGAAATATCATGCTGGATCCAAAAGATATCACTGCCGTTATTCTGGCCGGAGGCGAAGGCCGACGCATGAAGGGCGCCGACAAGGGGCTGGTCACGCTGTGGGGCAAGCCACTGGTCGTTCATCTGCTGGAGCGACTCGGCCCTCAGGTGGGCAAGGTGCTGATCAATGCCAACCGCAATCTGGAACACTATCGGCAACTGGCACCGGTGGTACCGGATAACGACGGTGGCTATGCCGGCCCTCTGGCCGGATTCGAGGCCGGGCTGAGCCATGCGCCCAGCGAATGGGTGTTGTTCGTGCCCTGCGACAGCCCACTGGTACCAACCGATCTGGCACACCGTTTATGTGCCGCCATACGGCGCCATAATCAAATCGCGGTGGTGGACGACGGCGTTCAGCTCCATGCCGCCACC
This sequence comes from Oceanisphaera sp., assembly GCA_041586855.1. Taxonomy (GTDB): domain Bacteria; phylum Pseudomonadota; class Gammaproteobacteria; order Enterobacterales; family Aeromonadaceae; genus Oceanimonas. The sequence goes on from JBFGZI010000206.1 coordinate 3,010, forward strand.
GCCCTGGTGCACCAGTCGTTGCTGCCGTCTCTGTATAACTACCTGGACGGCGGCGACCGCAAACTGCAACTCTGGTATGAGCGCCACCAGCTGGTGCCGGTAGACTTCAGCGACCAGGCCGACGCCTTTATCAACCTCAACACAGAAGAAACCCTGCAACAGCTGGAGCAACAGGGGCAGAAATAAACAAAAAAACAAAAAAGGGGTCGGAGTCATTTAAATAAAATGACTCCGACCCCTTTTTATCTGAATGCGATTACGAACCGAAGTAGCGTACGAACTGGGCCGGATCCCGCTCGGGCAGTTTGCGCACTTCCACCTGAGCCGTACCCAGGTAGAGGAAGCCGACGATCTGGTCCTGCTCGGCCAGACCCAGCGCCTGATGCACACCCCGGTCGAAGGCAAACCAACCGGTGCGCCAGATACCGTTATAACCCAGCGCCAGCGCCGCCATCTGCATCGCCATCAGGGCACAGCCGGCGGAAATTTCCTGCTCCAGCTGCGGCACCTTGTCGTGGGGCTTCACCTTGGCCACCACGGTAATCACCAGGGGTGCACGCAGCGGCGCCAGTCGGGCTTTCTCGACCGTCTCGGGAGACTCGCCCTTGGCTTCGGTTGCGGCGGCCAGAATGTCACCCAGTTTTTCCCGCTGCTCGCCGCCGAACACAATGAATTCCCAGGGGGTCAGCGCCGCATGATCCGGCGCCCGCAGGCCGGCCTTGAAAATAGTCTCCAGCTGCTCGCCCGCCGGTGCCGGTTCGACCAGCCGAGGGTTGGAGTGGCGATTGAGTAACAGTTCCAGTGCATCCATGATGTAAAACCTTCTGTAACAAGCTCGAATTTCGATGCCCGCTACCTTAGCAGCACGGCGCCCGGGCATAAAGCCTTTGAGACCGTGAGGGGTGAGGCCGCCTCACCCCTCACCCTTCACTCCTCACCCCTAACGGTCTTACAAACCGGTCGTCACTCGTGGCATTGCGCCGCCGCTGCCGTCATAATGGAGCGATTAGACAATTATTCCGATTAAGGCGTTGCTATGTGGTCTGCCATCAAATGGTTATTTCGTACTCTGGGCCGGGTGCTGAATGCCATTCGCCTCCTGATAACCAACCTGCTGTTTTTAGCCGTATTGGTCGCGGTGATCCTGATATTCAGCGCCAAAGACGAATCCCCGACGCTGCCGGCCAGGGCCGCCCTGACCCTGACCCTGACCGGCCCCGTGCTGGAGCAGGACGCCATCGCCAGCCCCCGACGTCTGGCCGAGAAATGGCTGTCTGGCGATACCACACCCCCGCCCATGACCCTGAGTCAGATCAAGGAAGCCCTGGATCGGGCCCGCAACGACGAACGCATCGGCGCCCTGGTGCTGCGGCTGCAGAACATGAGCGAGTCCAGCCTGACCAAGCTCGATGAAGTCGGCGAAGCCATCGAAGGCTTCAAGACCTCCGGCAAGCCGGTGTATGCCATCGGCGAC
>JBFGZI010000207.1:0-4478 GCA_041586855.1 Oceanisphaera sp.
CCCATCAACAAGCGGGCGCCCATGGAGACGCTGCGCAGGGCGCCGAACACGAAGGAAGAGGCCAGCAACATCATGGCAATCACCATCACCGGCTGCAACGCCTTGCGCCAGAACGCCAGTTCATAGAGGCTGCTGTCCTGACCGTTGTCCTTCAGATAGCCCCTGTATTCCCACAAGCCACGCATCGACAGCTCGTCCGGATCTATGGCTACCACCCCCAGTTTTTCCGGGGTCAGGCTGGAATGCCAGACCCGGCTGGCTTCCTGTTCGGTCTCGATGGACACGCCGGGGTTGAACAGGGTGTCGGTCACCTTACTCAGCTGCCATTGCTGGTCCCGATATTCGGCACTGGCCGCCTGAGTGATGCGGCTGAGGGCCATGTCCTCGTCGAAGTAATAGAGGGTAATATTGCTCAGGGTGCCATCACGCCGGGCCTGACCGATATTGATATAGGCCTGGTTGTCCTTGGCCCAGACGCCGTTGACCGATAGCACCACCTGCCCATTGGAGCGGGCCTGGGTACGCAAGTCGTCCGAGGCCAGCTTGGTGGCCGGCGCCACGTATTCCCCCACCAGCATGATGATCAGCATCAGCGGCAAGGCTGTTTTCAGGGCGCTGGTAACGATATTGAAACGAGAGCTGCCGGAGGCCTGCATTACCACCAGCTCGCTGCTGCTGGCCAGCTGGCCCAGCCCTATCAGCCCCCCCAACAGGGCGGCGATGGGGAAGAAGAGCACGATTTCCTTGGGCATCGACAGCAGCACATAATAAAACGCCGTCAGCAGGGTATAGCTGCCCTCCCCCACGCTGCGCAGCTGCTCCACGTAACGAATAATGGCAGACAGCCCCACCAGCGTCAGTTCACACAAGAGGACGGACATCAACACGGTACGGCCGATGTAACGATCGAGAATTGTCAGCATCAGGCCGCCTTGTTTCGTTTGAATTGTTCCCGGGTTCGGTTCCACCAGGCCGTTTCCAGCAGGTTGAGCGGCAGGGTCACCAGCAGCAGGAACAGCAGTGGCACCGTATAAAGGCCGGGCAACACCGGCAGGCTCCCCCCTTCAACCGCCGAGCGGGAGGCGCTCTGCAACAGAAAGTAGGCCAGATACAGCAGAATGGCCGGCAGCAACTTGGCATAACGTCCCTGGCGCGGGTTGACCACCGCCAGCGGCACCACCGCCAGGGTCAGTACCAGCATCGACAACGGCAATACCAGTCGCCACTGTAATTCCACCTTGTCCATCAATGCGTCCGACTGCCAGAGGGCAGCACTGTCGGTCGACGCCTCTTTACGCTCGGCTTCCCCTATCTCGGAGGCGCGAATATAGGCGCTGTATTCGTCGAACTCGGCCACGTCAAACTCCCGACTGCCGGGGGTTCCGCCGTAGCGACGGCCATGATCAAGCGTCAGCCACTGACCACCACCGCGCTCGTGCAGCCGACCGCCGTCGGCCACCACTATGCTCGGTGCCTGCTGGGCCTGGCCCCGCTGCACCACAAACAGGCGATTAAGACGGTTACCCTCATCTTCGGACTCCAGCTCTTCTACGTAGGCCACGATACGGCCTCCGTCCAGACTCATGAAGCGGGCTTCACGCAGTACCGCAAAGCCCGGATCGGCCTTCACCTCTTCCAGCAGCTGATAGACCTGGGCCTTCGACCAGGGGTTGAGCCAGAGCGAGTTAATCAGAGCTACCCCGGTCCAGAACAGGGCCAGTATCAGGGTAGTGCGCATGATTTTACCCGGGCCTATGCCCACCGCCCGCATCACCGTCATCTCGCTCTCGGCGTAGAGCCTGCCGTGCGCAAACAGAATACCGATAAAGAGACTGATCGGCAGCATCAGGGTGGCCATGTCGGGCAGGTTCAGCAGCAGCAGTTTACCGACCAGAGCGCCGGGTATCTTGCCGCTGGCGGCCTCGCCCAGCACCTCGATAAAATTCTGGCTGACGAAGATCAGCAGCAGCACGAACAACACGGCCAGCTGAGTCTTCAGGGTTTCCCAAAACAAATAGCGGAATGCAATCACCGTTAATCCCAGTGTAAACTTGTCTTTTTAATGGAAACGCTTAAGAATAAGCGTAAAATTACGATTTTCGCATATTAAGTACGCGAAGTTCGGCGTCTTTTAGCGATAGACGTTATTATCGTTGATCTGACGCTCATTGTCTTCAAGCTGTAGGAGAATCCATGGAGTTCAGTGTTAAAAGTGGTAGCCCCGAAAAACAGCGCAGTGCCTGTATCGTGGTTGGCGTATTTGAACCCCGCCGTCTGTCTCCGGTCGCCGAACAGCTGGATAAAATCAGCGACGGTTACCTGAGTTCCCTGCTGCGCCGTGGCGATCTGGAAGGCAAGGCCGGCCAGATGCTGCTGCTGCATCAGGTACCCGGCGTGCTGAGCGAGCGGGTATTGCTGGTCGGTTGCGGCAAGGAGCGAGAGCTCGACGAGCGCCAGTACAAACAAATCATTCGCAACACCATCAGTACCCTGAACGACACCGGCTCGATGGAAGCCGTCTGCTTTCTGACCGAGCTGCACGTCAAGGGCCGCGACACCTACTGGAAAGTACGTCAGGCGGTGGAAACCACCAAAGCCTGCCTCTACACCTTCGATCAGTTCAAGACCAACAAGGCCGAGCCGCGTCGTCCGCTGCGCAAACTGGTGTTCAACGTGCCCACGCGACGGGAACTGACCATAGGCGAACGGGCCATACAGCATGGTCTGGCCGTAGCCAAGGGTGTCAAGGTGTGCCGCGATGTGGCCAACATGCCACCCAACGTATGCAACCCCGCCTACCTGGCGTCTCAGGCTCGCCAGCTGGCCGATGCCTGGGACAACATCAGCACCCGGGTGATCGGCGAGGAAGAAATGGCCGAGCTGGGCATGAATGCCTACCTGGCCGTAGCCCGTGGCTCCCACAACGAAGCCATGATGTCGGTCATCGAGTATAAGGGGCATCCGGATCCCGATGCTCGCCCCCTGGTCCTGGTGGGCAAGGGCCTGACCTTCGATGCGGGCGGCATTTCGCTCAAACCTGCCGACGGCATGGATGAGATGAAATACGACATGGGCGGCGCCGCCTCGGTGCTGGGCACCATGCATGCGCTGGCCGAGCTGCAGCTGCCGGTGAACGTGGTGGCCATTATCGCCGGTTGTGAAAACATGCCCGACGGCAATGCCTACCGCCCGGGCGACATTCTCACCAGCATGTCAGGCCAGACCATAGAAGTACTCAACACCGATGCCGAAGGCCGACTGGTGCTGTGCGATGCCCTGACCTTCGTCGAGCGTTTCGAGCCGGAAGTGGTGGTGGATGTAGCGACCCTCACCGGTGCCTGCATCATCGCTCTGGGCCACCATACCTCCGGCTTGCTGGCCAATCATAATCCGCTGGCCCACGAGCTGCTCAATGCCTCGGAGCAGGCCGGCGATCGCGCCTGGCGTCTGCCGATGGGCGACGAGTATAATGAACAGCTGGAAAGCCCCTTCGCCGACATGGCCAACATAGGTGGCCGCGCGGCAGGTACCATCACCGCCGCCTGTTTCCTCAACCGCTTCACCAAGAAGTACAACTGGGCTCACCTGGACGTGGCCGGTACCGCCTGGAACAGCGGCAAGAACAAAGGCGCCACCGGTCGTCCGGTGCCACTGCTGACCCAGTTTCTGCTGAACCGGGCCGGCGTCAATAACATCGAAGAGTGAGCATGAGTCAGGGCTGTTTTTATCTGCTGCCGGACTCCTCCGGCCCCGAGCTACAGGAGCAGCTGGTGTGTCAACTGACCACCGACTGTTATCGCCAGGGACTGGGCGTCTTTATTCATACCCGCAGCCAGGCTCAGGCCGAGGCGCTGGATGAACGGCTGTGGCAACAGCCCCCCGACGGCTTCGTGGCGCACAATCTTCAGGGCGAAGGCCCCCGCCAGGGTGCGCCGGTTATCATCAGCTGGCAGGCGCCGCACAGCGGCCGCGCCGTATTGATCAATCTGGCGCCCGAGGCGCCGTCCTTCGCCCGGCGTTTCAAGCAGCTGATTGACTTCGTGCCCTCCGATGAGGAAGGCAAGCAACAGGCTCGGGAACGCTTTAAAGCCTATCGTCAGGCCGGTTTTGAACTCACGACCGCCCCTGTACCATCCCAAACTCAAGACGAATAACATCATGGAAAAAACCTTTAATCCCAACGCCATCGAGCAGGCCCTGTACCAGCAATGGGAAAGCAGGGGTTACTTCAAGGCCCACGGCGACACCAGCAAAGACCCCTACAGCATCATGATACCGCCGCCCAACGTGACCGGTAGTCTGCACATGGGTCATGCTTTTCAAGACACCATCATGGACACCCTGATCCGCTACCAGCGCATGCAGGGAAAAAACACCCTGTGGCAGGTCGGCACCGACCACGCCGGCATCGCCACCCAGATGGTGGTTGAACGCAAGATCGCCGCCGAAGAAGGCAAAAACCGTCACGATTACGGCCG
>JBFGZI010000208.1:0-4443 GCA_041586855.1 Oceanisphaera sp.
GCACTCCCGCCGTCCATGGCGGTCGGACGTCATGTGCTGAGCGTTACATGGACGTACTTGAAGCGTGTCGGTGGAGTAGACCTTTCGTTCGACCTTTACAGGGCAGCTAAACAGATCAGTTAGTTTTACAGATTGGTATTAGATTGATATTACAAGTACAAGTACAAGTAGCGGAAGCGACGTTTTCGCCGGTAGGGGTAAACGTCGCCGAATATCCCGGCGTTGATGTTCTGTTGCAGTTGGCGCCAGTAGTCGGCGGTGAACAGGTCGTTGTGCTGTTGCTTGAAGGCTTCGCGGATGCGCGGGCTGCTGAGCAGGAAGGTAGCGAATTCTTCGGGGAAGATGTCGTTGGGAGCCACTGAATACCAGGGCTCGGCGCTGAGCTCGTCTTCCGGGTAGCGGGCCTTGGGAATGTCTCTGAAGTTGCATTCGGTCATGTAAGAGATTTCATCATAGTCGTAGAAAATTACCCGGCCGTGACGGGTGACACCGAAGTTCTTGAACAGCATATCGCCGGGGAAGATGTTGGCGGTGGCCAGCTGCTTGATGGCATTGGCGTATTCATCGATGGCATCAACCACCTGTTGGTCCGAGGCGTGCTCCAGGTAAATATTCAGCGGGGTCATGCGCCGCTCTGTGTATAGATGGCGGATCAGCAGTATGTCTCCCTTGATGGTGAGCAGCGAGGGCGCAACCTGCTGTAGCTCCTCCAGCAGTTCGGGGCTGATGCGGTGCAGCGGCAATTCGAAGTTGGTGAATTCCATGGTGTCGGCCATGCGCCCCACCCGGTCATGCTGTTTTACCAGTCGATACTTGGCGCGTACCGTGTCATGGCTGACCTCCTTGGGGGGAGTAAATTTGTCCTTGATGATCTTGAACACCACATCATAAGAGGGCAGGGTGAACACGCTCATCACCATGCCTTTTATGCCCGGAGCCAGTACAAACTTATCCCGCGAGCTGTGCAGCTGCTGCAAAAAATCCCGGTAAAACTCGGTTTTGCCGTGCTTCTGACAGCCGATGGCGCTGTAGATTTCGTAATCGGCTTTGTTAGGCAGCAGTGGCCGTAAAAAGTGCATCAGCAGCGCCGGCACCGGACACCACACCATGAAGTAGGCGCGGGCGAAGCCGAACAGTATGGAGGCATCGTCATGGGAGAGGATCAGGGTGTCCAGATACAGGCCACCTTGTTCATGGTGCAGAATGGGCAAGATGAAGGGCAGTTGTATGTTGCCGCATTTCAGCCGGCCGATGAGGTAGGCCCCCTTGTTGCGAAAGAAAAGGTGGTTGATAAAGGTAAGGCTGACGTCGCTGTGGGTTGAGTCGGGCGGGCCGAATTGCTGCAGATAGCGGCTGACATACTGCAAGTCCTGCTCCAGATCCCGGAACGGGACGGAGAGCTGCAATCCTTGCAGTACCTGGCGAAGGGTGTTGTTCAAGCCCCCGGCTTTGATGTGATATTGCCGGCAGTGGGGGGCAAGATCCGGTTGGGGCAGCCGATGAACAAAGCCGTGCACATACAGGTTTTCCGCCCGGATATTCTGATGGCGAAAAGAGCGGTGATACACCGAGTTATAAAAAGACTCGGCAATTTCCGGGTTGGTATGCTCGATCAGCAGATCGTTGAACGCCTGTTTGATGGCCTTGAGCTGGTGCTGGCTCAGGGGACTACCGCTGTTATGATGCCGAATGGCCTGCACCGCCTCATTCACATGATGGTCGTACAGGCGAATACGCTGGCGTCCGGCCTGCTGTACGCCCGACCAGTCCTTGGCCTCGAATCTGGCCTGTGCTCCCTGAGTGATATCGAGAAAGCAGCGATAAAAGTCATCAAACCGGCTCATGGTGATCCGGGCCACATCCCTGGCGATTTTGCTCATGCGCACTCCAGTATCGTGAAAGAAAAAGTAAAAAAGGACACCCACTTTTAAAAAGTAAAAAAGGACACCCATTTTTAAACGTTACAATAAGAAATAAAAAAGGACACCCACTTTTAAACGTTACAATAAGTATCCAGGTGAGTCGTCTGGGATAGCTGTATTTTGAGCTGTGGATACCGCTTTAATGAAAAGGAATGAAAAAAGACATCCATCTTTGAAAAATGGCTGTCCTATGTTGGCTCTTGTTAGTTCACTTTTGATACCTGGGAGCTATCCTCAGTCGGGAAACGGCTGTCCAGTGCCATCAACCCCGAGTTTTAGTCTGCGAAATGGCGAATAATGGGAAGGTGAACAGTTGGGGAGCAAAGCTGAGATAGTACAGGTCGCAAGGCCTATACTTGCCAGTTATCACCGAATAGTACATTTGATAATTCAGGCAGAAATTGCGGGGCCGATAACGCATCGTCGATGATGCAGTTGGGCGTAGGCTATTCTAGCCGTGGTGTGTCCGATAACGGTGCCGTGTGACAGCTGGTGTGGTTTTACTGCAGACAAAAATTTGTCGATATCAAGCCCCATTCGGTCCAGCAGTGGAGGTACATCGGAGTGAATGCAGCCTTGATTATCCTCACGATGAGTCCGGCCTACCCAATCAACCATGGCCACGTAATCGCCGAGAGCGAAGGGGATCCCCTTGCGTTTATCCTCTTTAATATCGCGGACAAATGGCAGTAAATGAGGTTGTGAAATCGTCTTTTTGGGGGCTGATGTCGAGGAACTGCTCGCTCTGTATTGCTGTAGCCGCTGGTGTAGGGAGACATCGGCGGAAGCTTCCGGCAATGTGACGATACCGGCGCGTAATGGGTTGAGATCGACATAGGTCATACAGGTCAGCAAGCCGGCGTCATCCAGAATGGCCTGTGAACGAAAGCGGCCCTCCCAGAATCGCCCTGTGCATTCGTCTTCGAGGTTGGCTTTGCGAGCAATATGCTCGTTCAGGCATCGCATATACCAGGATAAATCGGCCAGACGCTTGCGCCACAGGGCGATGATGCCTTTTGCCGCCTGTTGCTCCGCGTCCGAATCAGTCGAGCCAGCCAGATAACGTTCAACCAATACCGGCGGACGAAATAACTTTCGCCACCTGCTTACTACCGCTGTCTCACTCAGTTCCAGTGCCGCCTGGGTATCAATATGAACAACCAGATGATAGTGATTGGCCATGACCGCATAAGCACACAGATCGATAGTGAACACGGACTGCAGCTGGCTCAGACGATCAAGCACCCATTGTTTGCGATGGCTGTAATTCTGGCCGGTCAGCTGGTCTTCACCGCACAGATAGGCACGACGTACGCAGCGGCAGATACAGTGGTAATAAGGTGTTTCATCGGGTGATACCAGATCGGATCGTGGACGAGTCATAATGCGCCTATCCATTGCAAGGGCGGAATTTAAATATAGTCCCCGGTTGAAAAATGATCAATTTGAGGTGGGTGTCCCTTCCGAGAGTTTCCGAACGAGCGATTTGAGGTGGATGTCCCATACCGCTGATTTGAAGTGGGTGTCCCGCACTGAGAGAGTGAAAGATGGGTGTCCCATGCTGGGGGATTTGTGGGAGAATATGTCCCGTTTTGTTGGGGGATTGTCATGCAGCTTTATTTTGTACTCAAGTCGCCGGCGCGGGCCGAAAACGTCGGTGCTGCGGCGCGGGCGATGAAGACCATGGGCTTTGGCCAGATGCGGCTGGTGAACAGCCGGGTGCACGAACAGGACAAGGCGCACTGGGTGGCCCACGGGGCACAGGAAGTGCTGGAGCAGGCCGAATATTTCGACGAGCTGGCCCCGGCGCTGGCCGACATGGACCTGGTGATTGCCACCACGGCCCGCAACCGGGGGCGCTATCGCTATTATCTCACGCCCAAGCAGGCCATTGCCCAGGTCAACAATAAACGCGTACAAAAAGTAGCGCTGTTGTTCGGCTGCGAGGAGTCCGGCTTAAGTAATGAGGATTTGGCGCTGGCCGACATCATCAGCTACCTGCCGCTGAAAGTGAGTTATCCTTCGCTGAATCTGGGCCAGGCCATCATGCTTTATGCCTATGAATTCAGCCAGGGGCTGGATGAAGAAAACGAAGAAAAAACCAACGTTCGGTCCGAAAATACCCAGTTAAGAGTGCTGCAGCAAAAAACAGAACAATTATTTGAGAAAGTAGGAGTTTCCCAGCAGGAAAAACTGGCTGAGTGGGTGGGAGACCGTTTGCCTATGCTGGAACAGCGGGACCTCAATCTGCTGCATCTGCTTTATAAAGACCTGGAGCGAGCCTTGACTGCCGGGGATTGAAGTTGACAAGCAGGGGCGTTCGGGTTATTGCTATGCCATTCGTTTTCAGAGGTTGTTCGTCATGTTGCCGAGTGCAAGCCGCATCACCACCATTATTATTACCGGTACCACCACTGGTGGCACTGGGGCGGGCTGATGCGCTGACGACAAATCGATTAAAATCCTGAAGCCCGCGTCCCCATCCGATGCGGGCTTTTTCGTTTTACGCTTTTTAGTTTTA
>JBFGZI010000209.1:0-4427 GCA_041586855.1 Oceanisphaera sp.
CTTGAGCAAACTCAATATCATTTTTGCCGGCACCCCGGATTTCGCCGCTCGCCACCTGCAGGCGCTGCTCGGCTCGGAACACAATATCGTCGCTGTTTATACCCAGCCGGACCGACCCGCCGGCCGTGGCAAGAAGCTGACTTCCAGCCCGGTCAAGATGGCCGCCGAACAGGCCGGCATTCCGGTCTTTCAGCCCCAGAGCCTGCGCAATGAAGAAGCGCAACAGCAGCTTGCCACCCTCAACGCCGATATCATGGTGGTGGTGGCCTATGGTCTGATCCTGCCTCAGGTGGTGCTGGATACTCCGCAACTGGGCTGCATCAATGTGCACGGCTCCCTGCTGCCACGCTGGCGTGGCGCCGCCCCCATTCAACGCGCCATCTGGGCCGGTGACCGGGAAACCGGCGTCACCATCATGCAAATGGACAAGGGACTGGATACCGGCGCCATGCTGCACCTGGCTCGTCTGCCGATCGAGGCTCAGGATACCTCCGCCAGCCTGTATGACAAACTGGCCGACATAGGCCCCCAGGCGCTACTGCAGGCCCTGCCCCGGATAGCCGACGGCAGCATCAAAGCCGCCCCCCAGGATGACGCCCTGGCCAACTACGCGGAAAAACTCTCCAAGGAAGAAGCGCTCATCGACTGGCAGCTGCCGGCCGAGCAGCTCGAGCGTAATGTACGCGCCTTCAATCCCTGGCCGGTCAGTTATTTCATGCTCGGCGAGCATAACATCAAGGTCTGGCAAGCCGAGATCTTGAATGAGACTTCCGATCAGGCGCCTGGCACCATCATCCGTACCGGCAAGGCCGGTATCGATGTCGCCACCGGTAAGGGTATACTACGCCTGCTCAGCCTGCAGCCGCCGGGCAAGAAGGCCATGGCCTGCCAGGATCTGCTCAACGCCCGCAAGGACTGGTTCCAGCCCGGCAACCGCCTGGCGTGAACACACTCAACTCAGTGGTAATCATATGAAAACCCGTGCCGCCGCGGCCAACATCCTTCATCAGGTACTCAACCAGGGCCAGTCGCTGTCTACCCTGCTGCCGCGTTATCAGCAGGAAGTAGCCGCCAAGGATCGTGCCCTGCTGCAGGAGCTGTGTTTCGGCACCCTGCGCTGGTACAGCCGACTCGACGCCATCGCCAAGCAACTGCTGGAAAAACCGCTCAAGGGCAAGTATCAGCCGGTGCATTCGCTGCTGCTGGTGGGTATCTATCAGCTGCTTTATACCCGTATCCCGGCTCACGCCGCCCTGGCGGAAACCGTCAATGCCTGCAAACTGCTGAAAGCCGAGCCCTTCAAGGGCATGGTCAACGGCGTGCTGCGCAACGTTCAGCGCCAACAGGAAGAACTGACCGCCAAGGTTGACACCCTGCCCCAGTTGCGCCTGGCGCATCCCAACTGGCTGGTCAAACGCCTGCAAAAGGCCTATCCCGAACAATGGCAGGACATCCTCGAGGCCAATAACCAGCATCCGCCGATGTGGATCCGGGTCAACCAGGGGCATCATTCGCGGGAAGACTACCTGGCATTGCTGCAGCAAGCCGGTCAGGAAGCCGAGCCCGACAACCTGGCCGACGGCGCCCTGCGCCTGGCCCGTCCGGTGGACGTGGCCACCCTGCCCGGCTTCGAGCTGGGTTACAGCTCGGTACAGGATGCGGCGGCACAGATGGCCGCTCAGCTGCTGGAAGCCGCCCCCGGCGACACCATTCTCGATGCCTGTGCCGCCCCCGGTGGCAAAACCGCTCATATACTCGAACGTCAGCCAGCGCTGGCCCAGCTGGTGGCCGTCGACATGGACGGCGAACGGCTGAAGCGGGTGCACCAGAATCTGGAGCGTATCGGCCTGCAGGCCACGGTGATTCAGGGCGACGCCGCCCAGCCTGCCGACTGGTGGCAGGGACCGGCCTTCGATCGCATCCTGCTGGATGCCCCCTGTTCGGCCACCGGCGTAATTCGTCGCCATCCGGACATCAAGTGGCTGCGCCGCCCGGACGATATCGCCCAGCTGGCTGCCCTGCAGGCTCAGATCCTGGATGCCCTCTGGCAGCAACTCAAGCCCGGTGGCACCCTGCTCTACGCCACCTGCTCCATCTTGCCGGACGAAAACAGCGCCCAGATCAAGGCGTTTCTGCAACGCACCCCGGATGCTCGTCATCTGCCTCTGCACCCAGGTGAGTCGGTCGAGCAACCGGGCTGGCAATTATTGCCGGGGGCCGAACAGCGGGATGGCTTCTACTACGCCAGGCTGAGTAAGTTGCCATGAAAATCATCATTCTCGGCGCCGGTCAGGTAGGGGGAACCCTGGCGGAAAACCTGGTGGGCGAGAATAACGATATCACCATCGTCGATACCGATAGCGAGCGGTTGCGGGAGCTGCAGGACAAATACGATCTGCGGGTGGTCACCGGCCACGGTGCCTACCCCAATGTACTGCGCGAAGCCGGTGCCCAGGATGCAGACATGCTGGTGGCGGTGACCAGCAGCGACGAGACCAACATGATTGCCTGTCAGGTGGCCTATTCGCTGTTCAACACCCCCAACAAGGTGGCCCGGATCCGCTCACCGGAGTTTCTGGCCGAGCGCGAGCGGCTGTTTCTCAACGAGGCGTTGCCGGTTGACAACCTGATCGCCCCCGAGCAGCTGGTGACCGAATACATCTATCGGCTGATCCAGTACCCAGGCGCCCTGCAGGTGGTCGACTTCGCCGAAGGCAAGGTGGGCCTGGTGGCGCTCAAGGCCTATTACGGCGGTCCCCTGGTGGGCAATGCCCTGTCCACCCTGCGGGAGCACATGCCCGGCATCGACACCCGAGTGGCGGCCATCTTCCGGCAGGACAGGCCAATCCGCCCCCAGGGCACTACCATTATCGAGGCCGACGACGAGGTATTTTTCGTCGCCGCCAGCGGCCATATCCGCGCCGTGATGTCGGAACTGCAACGGCTCGAACGTGACTACAAACGCATCATGATCGTCGGTGGCGGCAACATAGGAGCCGGCCTCGCCCGTCGACTGGAAAAGCACTATTCGGTCAAGCTTATCGAGCACAATCCCAGAAGAGCCGAGCAGCTTTCCGAGCTGCTGGAACATACCATTGTCTTCTGCGGTGACGCCGCCGATCAGGAACTGCTGGTAGAAGAGCATATCGATCAGGTGGATGTGTTCATCGCCGTCACCAACAAGGACGAGGCCAACATCATGTCGGCCATGCTCGCCAAGAAACTGGGCGCCAGAAAGGTGATGGTGCTGATCCAGCGCAGCGCCTACGTCGATCTGGTGCAGGGCGGCAGCATCGATGTGGCCATCTCGCCCCAGCAGGCCACCATTTCGGCGCTGCTGACCCACGTGCGCCGGGCCGACATCGTCAACGTCTATTCACTGCGTCGGGGGGCGGCCGAGGCCATAGAGGCCATCGCCCACGGTGACAGGGCCACGTCCAAGGTGGTGGGCCGCCAGGTAGGTGAACTCAAGCTGCCCCCCGGTACCACCATCGGTGCCATAGTGCGCGGCGACGAGGTACTGATCGCCCACGACAGAACCGTGATCGAACAGAACGATCACGTGGTACTGTTTCTGGTGGACAAGAAATTCATTCCGGAAGTAGAGCGGCTGTTCCAGCCCAGCCCCTTCTTCCTTTAATCTGCCGCCCGACCACCAGGCAGGGAATGCAGCGGCGCTTCCTCGGCCGCCCTTTCCCTCAGGTGTTCGGGCAGGGGTTTGGTGACCTCGACCCCCAGCTCGCGGAATGCCTCGGCCTGACGGATCAGGTTGCCACGGCCGCTGGTCAGCTTCTTCATCGCCCGCTGATAGCTGTCGTCGGCCCGTTGCAGCGACTGGCCCATGGCTTCCATGTCTTCCGTGAACAGCCGCAGCTTTTCGTAGATCTTGCCCGCCGATTCGGCAATCTTGCGGGCATTCTGATTCTGCCGCTCCACCCGCCACAGGTTCTCTATGGTGCGCAGCGCCACCAGCAGATTGGTGGGACTGACCAGTAATATATTGTGGTCCAGGGCGTATTTTACCAGGCCCGGTTCCGCCTCTACCGCCACCAGAAAGGCCGGCTCCACCGCCACAAACATCAGCACGTAGTCGAGGGTTCTCACTCCCTGAAGGTGCTGATAGTCCTTGCGCCCCAGCTCGCGGATATGGCCCCGCACCGAGGTCACGTGATCGCGCAGCGCCTGTTCCCGCTCGGCCGGATCCTCACCGTTGAAGTAGCGTTCGTAGGCGGTGAGCGAGACCTTGGCGTCGATGATGATGTCCTTATCCTGTGGCAGGTGCACCACCACATCCGGCTGATAGCGCTTGCCCTCGGCGTTGTTCAGACTGAGCTGAGTGCTGTACTCGTGCCCCTCGCGCAGCCCGGATTCGGACAATACCCGCGACAAGACCACCTCGCCCCAGTTACCCTGCTGCTTGCTGTCGC
>JBFGZI010000210.1:0-4392 GCA_041586855.1 Oceanisphaera sp.
CAGTTTGTTGGCATGCTCACCGACTCGCGCAGCTTTCTGTCCTATACCCGTCATGAATACTTCCGCCGCATCCTGTGCGAGATGATCGGCAACTGGGTAGAAAATGGCGAAGCGCCCAACGATATCCAGCTACTCGGCGGCATGGTGCAGAACATCTGTTACCACAATGCCAGGGACTATTTCCGTCTGCCGGGAGAAGAGGCATGAACCGCATTGCCATTATCGGCGAGTGCATGATTGAGCTGAATGGCGCTCCCTTTGGCGCCATGCAGCAGACCTATGGTGGCGACAGCCTGAATACCGCCGTCTATCTTGCCCGTACCGCCGCTGACGCGCTTAATATCGATTACGTTACCGCCATGGGCACCGATGCGCTGAGTCAGGGCATGGTGGCCCGCTGGCAGCAGGAAGGCCTCAATACCGAGCAGGTGCTGCGCGATGACCAGCGCCAGCCCGGCCTGTACCTGATCCAGCTGGACGAGCAGGGGGAGCGTACCTTCCTCTACTGGCGTAACCAGTCCGCCGCCCGTCATATGATGCAGCATCCGCAGTTTGACGCCGTGGCCGAGCACCTGGCCGGCTGTGATCTCGTCTACCTGAGCGGGATCAGCCTGGCGATACTGCCGGCGGAAGACAGACGCCGTCTGTTGTCGCTGCTGAAAACCCTGTCCGAGCGGGGCGTGGTCATTGCCTTCGACAGCAATTACCGCCCCGCCTTGTGGAACAGCCTGGAAGAAACCCGGGCTGCCTATGGCGAGATCCTGTCCTTCACCGATCTGGCGCTGGTGACCTTTGATGACGAGCAGGCCATCTGGGGCGATGAGCTGCCGGAAGCTGCCCTGAGCCGACTCTACCGTCAGGGGGTAAAAAAAGCGGTGCTCAAGCTGGGTGCCGAAGGCTGTCTGTATGGTGAGGCCGAGAGCGGCCAGGCCGAACTGGTCGGCACCACCCCCGTCAGCCGGGTGGTGGATACCACCTCGGCCGGCGATGCCTTCAATGCAGGCTTTCTCGCCGGCTATTTAGCCGGGAAGCCGGCGGCTGTCTGTTGCCGTCAGGGCCATCAACTGGCCGGTATCGTTATCCAGCATAAAGGCGCCATTATTCCCGCTTCGGCGACCGCAGATGTGAATTTTACTACAACAAGGATTGCTTAACATGAGTACGCTCGTTGAACAGATTGCTGACCTGAAAATACTGCCGGTTATCGTCCTCGACAAGGCCGAGGACATTGTTCCCCTGGGCAAGGTGCTGGCGGAGAATGGCCTGCCGGCCGCGGAAATCACCTTCCGCTCCGATGCGGCGGTGGAGGCGATCCGCCTGTTGCGCCAGGCCCAGCCCGATATGCTGATCGGCGCCGGTACCGTGCTCACCCGTGAGCAGGTGGTGGCAGCCAAGGAAGCCGGTGCCAGCTTTATCGTGTCACCGGGCTTCAACCCGAATACGGTCAAGGCCTGTCAGGAACTGAATATTCCGATTATTCCGGGCACCAACAACCCCAGCACCATAGAGGCTGCCCTGGAAATGGGCCTGACCACGGTCAAGTTTTTCCCGGCGGAAGCGTCCGGTGGCGTCAAGATGATCAAGGCCCTGCTCGGTCCCTTCAACCAGCTGAAAATCATGCCCACCGGCGGTGTGAATGCCAACAACATCAATGATTACCTGGCTATCCCCGGGGTGATCGCCTGTGGCGGCTCCTGGATGGTGGACAAGGCGCTGGTCAATGCCGGTGAATGGGATGAAATTGCCCGCCTGACCCGCGAAGCGGTCAAGCTGGTTAAATAACATCGGTCCCTGAATCGAGTACATAAAGCAGAATGGCGGTGGCTGTCCTGCTTTTTTTTTAGCGCGCCAGACCCTGGATATAGAGCAGGCCCCGCCGGCTCGGTTTCGTCTTATTCAATAATGCGGTGGCGGGGTTTCTTCTTCCTGGCTGGCGACTTCTCCCGGCTGCAGTTCCTTCAGTTTTTTCACCATCAGGCTGAGCTGACTCTTGAGCCGGGCGGTTTCGGCGCTCAGGGTGGTCACCTCGAGGTTCAGTTGGTCTATGGTGTCGTCCTGAAAGGCCAGCCGGGTTTCCAGCTGCTCCAGGCGATGGAGTATGTCTTCATTCATGATTTTGTTCTCTCGAGTCTGGAACCCAGGTTTCACCTAGGCCGGCGGAGCTGGTTTGTACCGCCAGCACTGTGTCCTCGGCATAACGGTTCTGGGTCACAGCGGCGTCGACCGCATCGTAACCCGAAATCAGCAAAATGTGACGCACTGCGTCATCAGCAGCAGGCTGGTGGGCATTTTTATGAGCTTGGGCTTTCGCATCGGCAACGTGAAACGGTAGTATAGGTCCGGATTGATAAGCATCTCATTTTCCATGGTATTTTTCCCCATGTTCTGGAGTGAATAATGAAAAAACTGTTACAAGTCAGTTTGCTGGCCTCTGCGGTGTTGGTGGGTCTGAGTGGTTGTAAGGAAGAGCAGGCATCGGCTCCTGCTCCGGCGGCAGAGAAGACGGCACCGGAGCTGACCAGCTTCGAAGCCAAGTCTGCCTACGCCATCGGCCTGTCCATGGGGCGTTATATCGGCTCCACCCTGGAAAAACAGCAGGAGCTGGGTGTCGAGCTGGATAACGACACCATACTCCGGGGCGTTAAAGACGGTTTCTCCGATGCGGGTCAGATGAGCGACGAAGAAATTCAGGCCGCGCTGACGGCTTATGACGAGCATATCAATGGCCTGATCGAAACCCAGGCCAGGGAGCAGGCGGCGACCACTCTGGAAGAGGGCAATAAGTTTCTGGAAGACAACGCCAAGCGTGACGGCGTCAAGGTGACCGAATCCGGCCTGCAGTATCAAGTGCTGACCGAAGGCGAAGGTGCCAAGCCTGCGGCCGAAGACGTGGTAACAGTGCATTACACCGGCACTCTGGTTGACGGCACCACCTTCGACAGCTCGGTAGAGCGTGGCGAGCCGGCAAGCTTCCCGCTGAATCAGGTGATCCCGGGTTGGACCGAAGGCGTACAGCTGATGCCTGTGGGCTCCAAGTACAAGCTGTTTATCCCGGCCGAGCTGGGTTATGGCGAGTCTGGCGCCGGTAGCATCCCCGGTAATGCGGTGCTGGTATTTGAAGTAGAGTTACTGGATATCAAGGTGGCTAACCAGCCCGAGGTAGCAGCCGTACCTGAAGCTCAGGCAGTCGAGCCTGAAGCTCCGGCAGTCGAGCCTGAAGCTCCGGCAGTCGAGTCTGAAGCTCCGGCAGCCGAGTCTGAAGCTCCGGCGGCCGAGTCGAAAACTCCGGCAGTCGAGTAAGAGCTGGCTGCGGAGTAAGGAAGCAACGGCGCCTCAGGGCGCCGTTTTAATTTTGGCTTGCAGCGCCATCCAGCCGTGGTCGTCTTGCAGCAGCCGCTCTTTATGCGTTTTACTCAATCGCTTCAGGCGGTATTCCAGTTGCAGCGCCACAGACTGACTGGCTACCGTGCGTTGCCACACGAGCTCGGCCGGGCGGCGAGACCAGACGTAGCGGGAGGCGCGAGAAGCTTGCTGGTTGTGCTCCCGGCAGCGGCGCTCCGGATCCAGGCTGATACCCGCATAGAAGCTGCCATCACGGCAGCGCAGCAGGTAAAGGTACCAGGGCGAAGCCGGGTTATCGGGGGCGTCGTCACTCACACAGTTCTCATCCTTCATGCAATGAAAATATCAGGCCATTAAAGCTGCGGCGCCAAGGGGATGCTGACCTGCTGGGGGGCATAGCAGAGTCCGCTGGTGCAGCCCTGGTAGTGGAGCTCGGCCCGGCCGTCTGATGCTACCTGCTGCAGCGGTATGGTCAGTTCAAGCCGCTGGTAATAGACCTGGGTTTTGCCGAAATATTCGTCTTCATGCGGGGTGCCGGCGGGGAGCTCCCAGTCGCCGAAACGGGCATTGTGGGGCGATACCGATAATCGCTGGCGATAGAGGTAATAGCCAGGCGCGATGGCAAACTCCAGCTGCAGGCCTGCGGGCGTCTGCTTGCTGCTGAGTACAAAGGCCTGCTCGACGGGCAAAAAAGAGGAGCTGGATGCCGGCTCCGGGCGCAGGCCCAGCCATTCCAGCACCCCGGCCTGGCTCGGGAGTGCGACCAGTGCCGTGGTCAGGAGTAACAGCGGTATACGCAACATGAATCACCTTTGGCTGGTATGGGTGGTGGAATGAGCCGGGGCTATCACCGAGAGCACGGTTATCGGCTCGGCACGAGCTCCCAAGGTTCGGTTTGCTACTATAGCGCGCTCCGGACTAAAATCATCGCGGTTCATGATTTGAAAATAATACCGTTCGCCCCCATGTTGATGGTTTCACCCAAATAAATCGCCGGTGCAGGCGAAGATGAGGTTTTAGTGGGTAAGATTTTTTTGATGTTTATCGGCG
>JBFGZI010000211.1:0-4377 GCA_041586855.1 Oceanisphaera sp.
CGCCGACTGGTAGGCGATGCCGCCGCCCATGATACCGGCTCCCAGCACCGCTGCCTTGCGGGCGGGATCGGCGGCTTTGACCGCCTGTTTGGCCTTGCCCTTGATAAACTGATCGTTGAGAAAAATGCCGACCAGGGCACGGGCGACCGAGGTCTGGGTCAGCTTGATGAAGTTGCTCTGCTCAATCCGTAGTGCCTCTTTTCGGCTTACGCCGGCGGCGGCTTCTATGGTCTTTACCGCCATCATGGGTGCCGGGTAATGGGGCCCGGCCTTGGCGGCGACCATGCCCCTGGCGGTGTTGAAGCTCATGGCGGCTTCCAGCTTGTCCAGAGTCAGGGGCGCGCCTTTTTGCGCTCGTTTTCTCTTCCAATCCTGCTTGCCGAGGGCGGCATCTTTCAGCAGCTGCAGCGCCGAGGCCTGTAGCCGGTCGGTATCGACCACCGCATCCAGCACGCCCAAGCTCAGGCAGACGTCTGCTTTATTGTCCTGACCCGTGGTGATCCACTCCATCGCGTTGTCGGCACCGATCAGTCGGGGTAGCCGTACCGTGCCGCCAAAACCGGGCATGAGGCCAAGCTTGGTTTCCGGCAGGCCGATGCGGGCGCTGGCGTCGCCGATGCGAAAGTCGGTAGCAAGAATGCATTCGCAGCCGCCACCCAGAGCGTAGCCACGCACCAGGCTCACGGTCGGGAAGGGCAGATCTTCGATGCGGTTGAAAATGCGGTTGGCTTGAGACAGCCATTCGTCGAGTCTGGCTTGTGGCAGGTCAAACATGTCCAGAAACTCGGTGATATCGGCGCCGACAATAAAAGCATCTTTGCGGCTGGTCAGCATCAGGCCTTTCAGGCCCGGAGTTTGCTCCAGTGCGGCAACGGCCTGTTCCAGCGACAGCAGGGTGGCTCTGTCCAGCTTGTTGATGCTGCCTTTGCCGTCAAAGCAGAGTTCGGCAATACCGTCTTGCAGTATTTTTACGGAGAGGGCTTCACCTTGGTAGATCATCCTTATGTCTCCTTAATTCCCTTGGGTTGCTCCGACTTTCCCGGGCAGGGATAAAATCACTATGAACAGAAAATCAGCAGAGTTCAACACCGGATTAAAACAATTGTTTTAAATTTAACTGGCTTTTTTCGGAGGCCTTTAAACCTGGCTAAATATGAGCAAAAGATGACTTCCCCGGCCGATTCGGCAACAATGTCGCGCTATTTTTCGTCGGCTTATAGGGTCTGTTGACTCTCGGAGCGATAAAAACGCGTTTAACTCGAACAAAATTTCATCGCGAAAGGTCAATAGACCCTAATGGTGCCGAATAATCAATATTAGGCGGTTTTACCTTGCCTGGGAGTGAGCGTCATGAATATGTCTCCCTATCTGGTACCGGCCACTCCGGTGGTGTGGGAGCAGGAGATTAAAAAAAGCCGCTTTATCGCCTACCTGGCCCATACTCCGGACTCGGAGTCGGCCAGAGCCTTTATCGGGGCGGTGCGCGCCCAGGAACCCTCGGCCGGTCATCATTGCTGGGCCTTTGTTGCTGGCATGCCGACCGACTCCCGGGTACTGGGCTTCAGCGATGACGGTGAGCCCTCTGGTACCGCCGGCAAACCCATGCTGGCCCAGTTGCAGGGCTCGGGCATCGGCGAGATCACCGCGGTGATCGCCCGCTATTTCGGCGGCATCAAGTTGGGTACCGGTGGTCTGGTGCGGGCCTATGGCGGCACCCTGGCATCGGCATTGACGCAACTGGAAACCACGGAGCGGCGTATCATGGCTCCGCTGAGCGTCAGGGCCGATTACGGTGATATAGCATTGCTGGAGTTCCTGCTCGGTGAATATCAGGGGCAGTGGCTAAAAGTGGATTACGGTGCCGAGGTAACCGGTGTGCTATCGGTTGAAGCGCGGGCCGTACCGGAGTTTTGTCGCCAGCTGCTGGATCGTAGCCAGGGACGAGTGGTAGCCAGACCGGTGGAACCGGAAGCTGGCTGAGTTATCAGTGTATTGGAAGTACCATGCATATACGCACAATTATCCGCATCGTGGGCATTCTGGTCGCGCTGTTCAGCGTTACCATGCTGGCGCCGGCTCTGGTAGCCTACATCTATCGGGATGGAGCCGGACTCGACTTTTTCAGTGCCTTCGTTATCTGTCTGATCCTGGGGCTGGCATTGTGGTTTCCCAATCGTACCCACAATAAAGAACTGAGGGCCAAAGAAGGCTTTCTTATCGTGGTGCTGTTCTGGACGGTACTGGGCAGCGTAGGGGCCATCCCCTTCATGCTCAGCGCCGAGCCGGAGATGACGGTAGCAGAGGCCTTCTTCGAATCCTTCTCTGGCCTCACTACCACGGGGGCTACCGTGATCAGCGGCCTGGATACACTGCCCAAGGCGATTCTGTTTTACCGGCAGATGCTGCAGTGGCTGGGCGGTATGGGCATCATAGTGCTGGCGGTGGCCATACTGCCCATTCTCGGCATCGGTGGCATGCAGCTGTTTCGGGCCGAAATACCGGGTCCGGTCAAAGACAACAAGGTGGCGCCCAGAATTGCCGAAACCGCCAAAACCCTGTGGTATATCTATCTGGTGTTGACCATTGCCTGTGCCCTGCTGCTCTGGTTGGCGGGCATGAACCTGTTCGATGCCATCTGTCATTCCTTTTCTACCGTGGCCATCGGCGGCTTTTCGACTTACGACGCCAGCGTGGGCCATTTCAACAGCCCCATGATCAACCTGATTATCGTGGTGTTCCTGCTGATTGCCGGGGTCAACTTCAGCCTGCACTTTGCCGCCTTCGCCAACCGGGGATTGCGGCTGTCGGTGTACCGCCTCGATCCGGAAGTAAAAGTCTTTATCGGGATACAGCTGATACTGACACTCATCTGTCTGTCGGCCCTGTGGGCGCATCGGGTATATACGGATCCCTGGCAGGCGCTGGACCAGTCGCTGTTTCAGGCGGTGTCCATTTCCACCACTGCCGGTTTCAGCACCACGGGTTTTGCGGATTGGCCGTTGTTTCTGCCATTACTGCTGATGTTCTCCTCTTTTATCGGTGGCTGCGCTGGCAGTACCGGCGGTGGTATCAAGGTGGTGCGTATCATGTTGCTGAATCTGCAGGGGATGCGTGAGCTGAAACGGCTGATCCACCCAAGAGCCGTCTATCGTATTAAACTTGGCAACAAGGCATTAGCTGATAAAGTGGTGGAAGCGGTGTGGGGCTTCTTTGCCGCTTATGCCCTGGTCTTCGTGCTCTGTATGCTGGCGCTGTTGGCAACCGGCATGGAAGAACTGACAGCCTTTACCGCCGTGGTGGCTACGCTGAATAATCTCGGGCCAGGCCTGGGTGATGTAGCCGCCAATTTCGGCAGCACCACCGACGGCGCTAAATGGATAATGATACTGGCCATGCTGTTCGGCCGTCTTGAAATATTTACCTTGCTGGTATTGTTTACGCCCGCCTTCTGGCGTAGCTAAGAGGAGTTTATGGAAAAACTGTTGGTACTTTATTCATCTCGTAATGGTCAGACGAGAAAAATCATCGAGGCGATGCAGGATGAATTTAGCGGTTACGATGTGGAAGTGGCGGACTTGCATGGCCCAACCCGGAAAAACCTCAGCAAGTATGACAAGGTGCTGATTGGTGCTTCTGTGCGCTACGGCCATTTTCACCGGGATCTCTACACCTTCATTCATATTCACAGTGAGCAGCTGGCCGCTGCCGATGCGAGCTTCTTCTGTGTCTGTCTCACCGCGCGCAAGCCGGAAAAGGCCGATCCCAGGAACAACGCCTACATCAGCAAATTTCTGGCCAAATCGCCCTGGCGGCCGAGAACCATAGGCGTGTTCGCCGGCGCGCTGAAATACAGCGAATACAATTGGTGGCAGACCCGCATAATCCAGCTGATCATGAAGATAACCGGCGGTAGCACCGATACCAGCCGGGATCTCGAGTTTACCGATTGGGATAAGGTCAGGGATTTTGCCCGTCAACTGGCGGAAAAAAGATAACGGAAAGTTAACAAAACATGAATAAAAAGCGGTTTCAGCCTGTTTTATGTGCAAAGCCGCTTTTTTTAATAAAAATATCAAAAAAGCCCTTGCGCAAAATCAGCGGCTCCCTATAATGCGCATCCACTGACACGGGGCAAGCAGCTCACGGTCACAAGGGTTTGAGAGACAAAAAATTAAGTCGCTTTAAACGCTTGACGAACAATTTGGGATGCGTAGAATACGCATCCCTGACCGGAATAAGGTCAACGCTCTTTAACAACTTATCAAGCAAACTGTGTGGGCACTCGCAGGTAGTTGAGAAACAAAAAAATATTGTTTTTCAATGTCTTGTCGGAGTGCAACTAGAAATAGCAGCAATTCAGTAATTCATTGAGCATCA
>JBFGZI010000212.1:0-4370 GCA_041586855.1 Oceanisphaera sp.
GCAATCGAGGGCCGCGCCAGCGGCAGACTAACTCGTTTGAAGCTCTGCCAGGGCGTGCAACCCAGCAGCCGGCTGGACTGGATCAGGCTGGTGGACTGCTCAAGAAAGGCAGTTCGGGCCAGCAGATAGACATAGGGATACAGCACCAGCCCCAGCATAAGGGCGGCACCGCCGAGGGTACGAATGGGCGGAAAATAATAATCGGCAGCAGACTGCCAGCCAAACCACTGGCGCAGTGTGCCTTGCACCGGGCCGGAGAAGTCCAGCAGATCGGTATAAACGAAGGCCACTATGTAGGAAGGCATGGCCAGAGGCAGGATCAGCGCCCACTGCAGCCAGCGCTTGCCGGGCAGCTCGCACATGGCCATCAGCCAGGCGGCGGGCACCCCGCACAGCAGACTGAAGACCATGACCAGCAACACCAGCCAGAAGGTATTGTTGATATACGCAGGAAGCACAGTGCCCCACAGATGACGGAAGAGGTCTTCTGCGGGTAACAGTGCTTCATATAATAGTGCCATCACAGGCAAGGTCAGCAGCAGAGCCAGTGCCCAGCTGCCGACCGTCCAACCAGGTCTTTTCATCTAGAACTCGGAACGGGGGACTGACCCCCGTCTTTTTACAGATCGTATTGGACTTCGTCCATCAATTGCACCGCTTGTTTGGCATGTTTTGCCACATCGGTCAGCGGACGTATGTCGGACTTGAAGTCACCCCAACTCTTCACCAGCGCGGACGGCTCCACGCCGGGCTTGACCGGATACTCGTGGTTGGCGGACGCATACAGGTGCTGCGCTTCGTCACCGGACAGATATTCCATCAGCTGAACTGCCGCATCCTTGTTCTTGGCATGCTTGGCCAGCGCCACGGCTGAAATGTTGACGTGAGTGCCGCGGTCACCCTGATTGGGGAAGTTGATATAGGCGGACTCGGCCCACTCGCGCTGCTTGTCATCGGTCAGCATGACGCCGTAGTAATAGCTGTTGCCCAGGGCGTAGTCACAGACGCCGTCCCGGATGGCCTTGACCTGATCCCGGTCACCGCCCTGAGGCTTGCGCGCCAGGTTGGCTTTCACGCCTTCAAGCCAGGTCTTGGTGTACTCGGCGCCGTGCTCGTCAATCATGGAGGCGGTCAGCGCCACATTGTAGGGGTGTTTGCCGCTGCGGGTACAGATTTTACCCTTGTACTTGGGATCCGCCAGCTCTTCATAGGTGATGTCGTCACGCTTGCCGACCCGCTCGACCGAGCTGTAGATGGCGCGGGCGCGCGTGGTCAGAGCAAACCACTTGCCGTCTGCGTCGCGGTACTGGGCCGGAATGTTCTCTTCCAGCACCTTGCTATCCACGGCCTGGGTCAGATCCTTGTCGACTACGTCCATCAGGCGGCTAACGTCCACGGTCAGCACCAGATCCGCCGGTGACAGACGACCTTCGCGCTGCAGACGCTCACCCATACCGTCCTTGATGAACACCACATTGACGTCGATACCGGTTTCCTTGGTAAAGGTGTCGATGATCGGCTTGATCAGAAAGTCCTGGCGATTGGAGTAAACATTCACTTCTTCGGCAAAGGCCTGGCTGGTAAAGCTGGACACCAGCAACGCGGCCGCCGACAGGAAAAATTTCTTGGACATCATCTAGATCCATTTAGTTGAGTGAGAGTGATTAGCGTTTAGAATTATACTCGGTCGCGACCCGGAATCAATAAGCAACCGTCATCCAAATGGTAAAAATTTTCATCCGCAATATTATTACCGCTTCTAACCGAGCCGTCCTTGCGCTGGATCAGTTACCAGACAAAAAACAAAGGGAGGCCTAATGGCCTCCCCTTCATCAGTCTCGACACTCTTGGCACGATAATACCAATCCCAGTAATGATCTGGTCATATTGAGGCCCCCAGACCAGAGGCAACACAGCCGCCTCCCTCGACACTCCACTGGTAAATGACACTCACCGTTGCAGCCTACTGCGAACATTCACTGGATGTTCGGTCAGGCTGCAACCGTTCGTCACGGCGAGACAAGCTCGCCCCATGGGGGCTCGGAAATGCCCTGGCATTTCACGGTCGTGGGAGCCGCTCTCCGTTGCCTCTTCTGGAACACCGAGTTGCCTGCAGACGGCGCCAACAGGCGACGCCGGAGCATCAAGGAGGACAAAGGGATCTGCTCCACCGACCATCACATGACAGGGACGTCATGTGCTGAGCGCCACAAGGAGGTGCTTGAGCGAGTCGGTGGAGCGGGCCCTTTGTCCGGGATTGGCATGACAGTCAAACAGATCAAGTGATTAATGTAATTGGGATAACATCACTCAGTTACGTTTCAGGGTCACGAACTCGGGATAGGCGTCGATGCCACAGTCGATTTGGTCCATGCCCGAGATTTCTTCCTCTTCGGTTACCCGAATGCCCATGATTAGCTTGAGCAGAGACCAGACCAGCAGGCTGGCACCGAATACCCAGGCGCCAATCACCAGAATTCCCACTACCTGAGCCCACAAGGTAGCATCGGCATTGGCCACCGGCACCAGCAAGAGCCCCAGCACACCGCAGACTCCGTGTACCGAAATGGCACCAACAGGATCATCGATACGCAGCTTGTCCAGCATCACTATGGCATAGACCACCACAATGCCCGCCAGCAGGCCGATGGAAGCGCCCCACAGATGACTCGGCGACAGGGGATCCGCGGTAATGGCCACCAGACCGGCAAGAGCGCCGTTGAGGATCATGGTCAGATCGGCCTTGCCCCAGGTCAGCTTGGTCACCACCAGGGCGCCGATGGCACCGGCGGCGGCGGCGGCATTGGTGTTAACGAAAATCCTGGCCACGGCGGTCGAGTTTTCCACATCGGACAGCAGCAGCTGAGAGCCACCGTTGAAGCCGAACCAGCCCATCCACAGAATAAAGGTACCCAGGGTCGCCAGCGGCATGTTGGAGCCGGGGATCGGGTGGACTTCGCCGTTTTTACCGTACTTTCCCTTACGGGCACCCAGCAGCAGCACACCGGCCAGAGCGGCGACAGCGCCGGCCATGTGCACTATGCCGGAGCCGGCAAAGTCGAAGAAGCCCCATTCGGACAGGAAACCACCGCCCCAGGTCCAGTAGCCTTCCAGCGGGTAGATAAAGGCGGTCAGTACCACCGAGAACGCCAGGAAAGCCCACAGCTTCATGCGCTCGGCCACGGCACCCGAGACGATGGACATGGCGGTAGCGACGAACACCACCTGAAAGAAGAAATCGGCTTCCAGCGCATGGTCGGCGTCACCGGCCTGGCTGCCAATCAGGCCACCCAGGCTGGGTAGCCAGCCACCCTCGGTGTTATCCACATACATGATGTTATAACCCACCAGCAGGTACATGGTGCAGGCGATGGCAAACAACAGAATATTCTTGGTCAATATCTCGGTGGTGTTCTTGGCGCGCACCAGGCCCGCTTCCAGCATGGCAAATCCCGCCGCCATCCACATCACCAGCACACCGGACATCAGGAAGTAAAAGGTGTCCAGGGCAAACTTCATTTCGGTTAAGGTATCCATTATGCTTTCCCTCGCTTAAATGGCTGCCATGTCCCGCTCACCAGTACGGATACGCACGGTTTGCTGCAGGTCATAAACAAAAATCTTGCCGTCGCCGATCTTGCCGGTGTAGGCGGTTTCGGTAATCGCTTCAATCACCAGCTCCACCTGGTCACTCTGAGTGGCAATCTCGAGTTTGATCTTGGGCAGAAAATCTACCGTGTATTCGGCCCCGCGATACAGCTCTGTGTGTCCCTTCTGGCGACCGAAGCCTTTCACTTCCGTCACCGTCATGCCATCGATGCCGACGTGAGCCAGCGCCGAACGCACGTCATCGAGCTTGAAGGGTTTGATAATGGCGCAAATCATTTTCATGGCGAGCTTCCTTGTGTGTCTGGATTAGTTCAAGACATACAAGCTTCGTGCCAGCTTTATTATTCTTTTATTTTCAGTATCTTAAGATGAATAGACAGCTCGGTTTGAGCGCCGTGATATGATGCTGGTGCAGTCGATACACTAAAGGCACCAAAATGGTGCAATGGAGTCACCATGTTATCTCTATCGGCTCGGGTGCAGATCCCCGAGCAGGAACTGGAATTTATCACCATGCGCGCCAGCGGTCCCGGAGGCCAGCATGTGAACAAGACCGACTCGGCGGTGCAGCTGCGCTTCGACTACGCCAACAGCCCCAGCCTGCCCGATGTTTACAAGGCGGCGCTGCGGCAAATGAAAGACAATCGGATACTGGCGTCGGGCTGGATCATGATCCGTGTCGAGAGTCATCGCAGCCAGCTGATGAACAAGGAAACCGCCAGGGAGGCGCTGACCGCCCTGCTGCAGCAAGCCGGAAAGCC